>JBFFZT010000127.1:0-5789 GCA_041568535.1 Burkholderiales bacterium
ACGCAAGCGGGCCTCGAGCGCGCGCTCGGCCGGCTGCGCGCGCTGCGCGCCGCGCTGCCCGCGGTAAAGCCCGCGGCCGGCAAGGCCTACGACACCGCGCTCGCCGACTGGCTCGACCTCGGCACCATGACGCGCGTCGGCGAATGCGTGGCCGCGGCGGCGCTCGCGCGCACCGAATCGCGCGGCGCGCACCAGCGTGAGGATTTCCCGACCATGGATCCGCAATGGGCGTTCAATCAGGCGATCTCCCTCGAGGGCGAGGAACTGCGCCTCGAGTCGAACGCGGTGCCGGCGTGAAGGCGACGCTCGTCATCCGCCGTGGCGCGCCGGGCGAAGCGGCGCGCGAGGAGACCTGGGAGGTGCCATTCGAGCCCGGGCAGTCGGTGCTCGATGCGCTGCGCTGGATCCGCGCCCAGCGCGACCCGACGCTCGCCATCCGCTACTCCTGCACCAACGCCAACAGCTGCAAGGAGTGCATGGTGCGCATCGCCGGCAAGACGGTCTACGCGTGCATCGAGCGGCTGCATGAAGGCACGATCCGCATCGAGCCGCTGCCGAACAAGCAGCTGGTGCGCGATCTGGTCACCGAGATCGCGCCGCCGGACGAACGCCTGGGCAACGTGCGTTCGTCCTGAACAGCGAAAGACCGGTTGCAAACAATACTCCGCTCAAATATATAGGGGCGGATCACCGCGAGAAAAGGAGGTCGACCGATGCAGCGATTCCTCGGCTATTGTTCCGTCATCCTGGTGTCGGCGCTCGCAGCCGGTTGCGCCGTCAATGTGGCGCAGGTCGGCTTCAAGCCCGATCCTGCCAACCCCGTGCGCAGCATCGCGGTGCCGAGCGTGCCGAATCCGGTGATGACGACGGTGCACAACTTCGGATCGCTCGGCGGGGGCATCGGCGCGGCGGCGTCGCAGTCGAAATACCAGGAGCCGCTGACCAACCTGCTGAAAGAGGCGAACTTCGATTTCGGCAGGGAGATGCGCGCCGCGATCGTGGACCGCCTGCAGCGCGCCGGTTTCCGCGTCGTGCCCGTGGAGCTCACGCGCGAAGCGCCGGGAAAGCTGCTCGACGATTACAGCAAGGTGCCGACCGCCGGCGCCGATGCGGTGCTCGATCTGGCGACGGGCGCGCTGTTCGGTTACGCCAACGTCGACATCCTGGACAACAAGTACCGCCCCTACATCGTCTTCAACGCGCGGCTGGTATCCAGCAAGACGCGAGAGCCGATGTATTCCGAGCGGGTTCTCTACGGCTGGACGAACATGTTTCTGACGGCAACCCAGCTGAAGGCGCCGGACAAGTACTTCTACGCCGAGGCCGATCAGGTCATCGCCAGCAGGCAGAACACGACCGAAGGCCTGCGTGCGGGGATCAACGCCATCGCCGACCACCTTGCCGCGCAGCTCAAGCCGTGATGGCGACGTGGACGTCCTGAAGTTCGAGAACCTGCCCGAGCGCATCGCCGACGTCGACGCGCTCGAGGAGCTGCTGTCGCGCCCCAGCCAGGCGCTGATCGACGACATGGCGCGTCTCGAGGGCGACCTCATCGTGCTCGGGGTCGGCGGCAAGGTCGGCCCGACGCTCGCGCGGCTCGCCAAGCGCGCCGCGCCGAAAAAGCGCGTGATCGGCGTGGCGCGCTTCAGCGACGCCGAGGTCAAGCGCCGCCTCGAAGCCGCGGGCGTGGAGACCGTGGCCTGCGACCTGCTCGAGCGCGAACAGGTCGAGCGCCTGCCCGATGCCGCCAACGTCGTCTACATGGCGGGCAAGAAGTTCGGCACCGACGCCGGGCGCGGCTTCGCCTGGGCGATGAACACCAAGGTGCCGGCGCTGGTCGCCGAGCGCTACCGCGCCTCGCGCATTGTGGTGTTCTCGACGCTGTGCGTGTATCCGTTCGCGCCGGTGGCGGGCGGCGGCTGGGACGAGCGCGTCGAGCCCAAGCCGCTCGGCGACTACGCCAACTCCTGCGTCGGGCGCGAGCGCATGTTCCAGTACCACAGCGAGCGCTACGGCACGCCGGTGCGTCTCATGCGCCTGAACTACGCCATCGACATGCGCTACGGCGTGCTGCACGACATCGCGCGCTGGGTGAAGAGCCGCCAGCCGGTGCCGCTCGCCACCGGGCACGCGAGCGTGATCTGGCAGGGCGACTCGAGCGCGCAGATCCTGCGCGCGCTCCGGCACTGCACGACGCCGGCGAGCGCGCTCAACATCGGCGGGCCCGAGCTCGCCAGCGTGCGCCAGCTGGCGCAAGCGTTCGGCGAGCGCTTCGGCGTCGAGCCGGTGTTCGAAGGCACGGAAGCGAGCGACGCCTGGGTGAACAGCACGCTCGCCGCGCAGCGCCTGTTCGGCAACCCGATCGTGCCGCTGGGCAAGATGGTCGACTGGACCGCAGACTGGCTGCAGCGCGGCATGCCGGCGCACGACAAGCCGACGCGCTTCGAAGTGCGCGACGGCGGCTTCTGAGGCGCGGGCGATGGCGGACGGCACCGGCCTGATGGCGTTCTGGGCGCGTATCGACGAGGGCTACCTCGCGCGCTTTCGCCAGTGGCACAACAGCGAGCACATGCCCGAGCGCGTCTCGATCCCCGGCTTTCTCGCCGGGCAGCGCTACCTCGGCCACGGCACGAGCAACTACTTCCTCATGATGTACGAGACGCTGGATCCCACGGTGCTCGGCGGGCCGGACTACCTCGCGCGCCTCAACGCGCCCACGCCGTGGACGCGCGAATCGCTGCCGCATTTCCGCGAGCCGGCGCGCAACATCTACCGGCGGCTCGCCGCACTGGGCAAGAGCGACCTGTTCGCCGCGCCGTGCCTCGCCTCGGTGCGCTTCAACGCCGATGCGCCGCCCGCCGACCTGGTCGCGCGCGTGGCGGCGCGACCCGGCGCCGCGCGCACGCGCCTCTTCGAGATCGACAGCGCGATCTCGGGCATCCAGACCTCGGAGCGCAGGATCTACGGCGGCGGCCCGGGCGAGCAGCGCTACCTGCTCCTCGTCGAGTGCGCGATCGGCGCAGGCGACGAAGGCGCGCCGCTGCGCAAGCTCCTCGCCGAAGCCGCCGCGGACTGGCGCGACGTCTTTCTTGACGTCTTCACCGTCGATTACGTCCTGATCAAGCCGGACGCCTGAGGTCTGCCGGCCCGTGACGCCGCCTGCGCCGCTCGCCCGCTCCTACCCCCTCGCCCCCTTCGGGGTGCGCAGCTTCCGCTTCCAGTGGCCCGCGGATCTCGCCACCTCCTGGGCCTTCGAGATGGAGGCGCTGATTCTCGGCTGGTTCATCCTCACCGCCACCGGCTCGGTCGAGCAGCTGGTGGTGTTCGGCGCCCTGGCGTGGCTCGGGTCGCTGTTCTCGCCGTTCTTCGGCATCGCCGGCGACCGCATCGGGCTGCGCGCCCTGCTGTGCATCACGCGCGGCACCTATGCGCTGCTCGCCGCGGCGCTCACGGTCCTGACATTCAGCGGCGCGCTCGCGCCGTGGCACGTGTTCGTGATCTCGGCGCTCGCCGGCCTGCTGCGGCCCTCGGACATGGCGATGCGCAACGTGCTGGTCGGCCAGACCATGCGCCCGGAGATGCTGATGGGGGCGCTGGGCATCTCGCGCACCACATCCGACACCGCAAGGATCGCGGGCGCGCTCGCGGGCACCGGCGGCGTGGCGCTGATCGGCATGGGCCCGGCGTACGTCATGGTCACCGCGCTGTACGTCACCGCATTCCTGCTGTCGCTCGGCGTCGCCGGCCCGGCCGCGCGCGCGGCGCTCGGCACGGCGGACGCCGCCGCGCTCAAAGTGTTCGCCGGCCTGACGCAGGCGGTGCGCTACGTGTGGGGAAAGCCCGACCTGCTCGGCGCGTTCGGCATCGCGTTCCTCGTCAACCTCCTCGCCTTTCCGTTCTTCCTCGGCCTGCTGCCGTACGTGGCGAAGGATGTCTACGCGATCGGCCAGTCGGGCCTGGGATACCTCGCCGCATCGTTCGCGACGGGCGCGTTGGCCGGCTCGGTGCTGCTCAGCTCGGGCCGCCTGTCGCTGCCCGCCGGGCGGGTGATGCTCTGGAGCGCCGCCGCGTGGTTCGTGGCGATAGTGCTGTTCGGGCAGATCCCGCACCTGGGCGTGGGGCTCGTGCTCCTCTTCCTGTCGGGCTTGGTGCAGAGCTTCTGCATGACGCCGCTCGCCGCGGTCATGCTGCGCGCCTCGAGCGAGGAGATGCGCGGGCGCGTGATGGGCATCCGCATGCTCGCCATCTGGGGACTGCCGCTCGGGCTGCTCGCCGCGGGTCCGATCATCGCGAGCCTCGGCTATGCCGCCACTACCCTGCTCTATGCCGGCCTCGGGCTCGCGGCGACCGTTGCGATAGGTTTCCGCTGGCGCCTCGCGCTCTGGCACCGCGCTGCCGCCGCCAACGCCGAGCTCTAGCCAGCGGTTCCATCTTGCCTTGCATCTGCTCCCTCTTTCGGCGCGTCCTTTGCGGGCCCGCCCCCGATCCTCGCCGGATGATATTGGTGTTGATCCAGATCAAACCCGGCCGGCCCGCATAGCGTATTCGTGTAGTGCGTGTGCCCGGCGGCACGGGCTGATGCCGCATCGCGGTCGGCCGGCGGCCGAGCGGACGTCTAGAGGACGCGGAGGACCGGGCGTGAAGGCGCCACCAGCCAAGTACGAAGAGGCGCGCATACAAGCGCTGCGCGGGTACGGAATTCTCGACACGCTGGAAGAACAGTCGTTCAATGACATCACGATGCTTGCGTCGTTCATTTGCGACGCGCCCATCGCGCTTATCTCGCTGGTGGACGCGGAGCGCCAGTGGTTCAAGTCGCGCGTCGGTCTGCAGGCGGCGCAGACTCCGCGGGAACACGCGTTCTGCGCCCATGCGATTCTCCAGCCGAGCGATGTGATGATCGTGAATGATGCGATGGCGGACCCCCGGTTTCTGGATAACCCGTTGGTTACCGGGGATCCCCATATCCGCTTCTACGCCGGAGCGCCCTTGGTCACTCCGAGCGGGGATGCCCTTGGCACGATCTGCGTGATCGATCGTGCTCCCCGGGAGCTCCCCGCGCGGAAGATCGAGGCATTGCGTGCTCTGTCGCGGCAAGTGGTCGCACAGCTGGAGTTGCGCCGGGCGATCGGGGAGCTGGATCGCAGTGCCACCGAGCTTGCGGCGTACCAGGATCGGCTCGAGAGCTACCAGCGGCAGATAGAGACCGCGAACGCGATGCTGGCCGAGCAGAGCGTCACCGACGGCCTGACCGGCGTGAGGAACCGACGCGCTTTTGACCATGCGTTGCAACAGGAACTTGCGCGTGCGAACCGTGAACGGACCTCCATTTCCCTGCTGCTCATCGATGTCGACAAGTTCAAGTCGTACAACGACACGTACGGGCATCCCGCCGGGGATGAGGCGCTGCGGGAGGTGGCGCGAGTACTGGGTACGCACGCGCGCCCGTTCGACGTGGTGGCCCGCTACGGCGGCGAAGAATTTGCCGTGATCCTGCCGAACACCAGCGTCCAGACGGCGCTCGTCGTCGGCGAGCGGATGCGTCAGTTGATTGAATCGGCAACCTGGGCGCACAGAGCAACCACGGTCAGCGTCGGCGTGGCTACGGCCGGCGGCGACATAGACGGCGTGGCGCTGATCTCGCAGGCCGATCGGGCCCTGTATCGGGTGAAGGAGCGCGGAGGAAACCAGGTCGCGCACGCGAGCCTGCTTGCGTGAACGAGCGGCGGCGTCCACGTTCAGGGTAAGAGCACGATCTTGCCCTGCACCTGGCGATTCTCGAAGCGCGC
>JBFFZT010000128.1:0-5751 GCA_041568535.1 Burkholderiales bacterium
CGGCCACCACCAGCAGCAGCGCTTCGGGCGTGCGCCAGTGCCCGAGCCGGTCCTGGTTGGAGGGCCGCTTGCCGATGTGCGTTTCCTGGTGGATCGTGCACTTCATCGCCGGACAAGGCGCGCGAGCGCCCCCTTCAGCCGCTCGAGCACCGGCCGGTCGCCGCTGAACTCGGGCGGCTTCTCGCCGGTGAGCGCCTTTTGCAGCGCGAACACGCTTTGCGGGCGCTCCAGATGGTCGAGGCGCAGGCACCAGTCCACCGTGTCGAGCAGCTCGGGGGTGAACTTGCCGGCGCCCGCGCGCCGCGCGGCAGCATAGCGGTCCTTTTCCATGCGCTCCTCGGCCGGCGGCGGCGCCTCCGCGAACAGGCAGGCATACAGCGTCGCCCCCACCGAGTAGATGTCGCTCCAGGGGCCGAGCTTCGAGCGGTCGGCATGGTGCTCGGGCGAGGCGAAGCCCGGCGTATACATCGGCGGCAGCACCGGCGCCTCGCCGGCGAGCATGGTGCGCGCGGCGCCGAAGTCGATGAGCAGCGGCGTGCCGTCGCCGCGCAGATAGACGTTGCCGGGCTTGATGTCGAGGTGCAGCAGCTTGTTGGAGTGCACCTCGCGCAGCCCGTTCAGCAGGTTGGCGAAGGTCTCGCGGATCCAGGATTCCTTCAGCACGCCGCGGCGCGCGTGGATGTGCTCCTGCAGCGTGCGGCCGCGCTCGTAGCGCATCACCAGGTACACGGTCTCGTTGGCGCGAAAGAAGTTCAGCACGCGCACCACGTTCGGGTGGGTGAGCGAGGCGAGCGCACGGCCCTCCTCGAAGAAGCACTTCAGGCCGTAGCGGAACGCCGCCG
Source organism: Burkholderiales bacterium (assembly GCA_041568535.1). Taxonomy (GTDB): domain Bacteria; phylum Pseudomonadota; class Gammaproteobacteria; order Burkholderiales; family SG8-39; genus JAABQT01. The sequence goes on from JBFFZT010000128.1 coordinate 843, forward strand.
CGTGCACTTCGGGCACTACGGGCACCGCGCCCTCTCCGGTGCGCAGCGCGAGCGTCGCCGGCAGGTACTCCTTGATCGCGACCGGCGTTTCGTTCTCGTCGTGTGCGAGGTAGACGATGGAAAAACCGCCATGGGCCAGCACGCGCAGGATGCGGTAGGTGAGCAGCTGCCGGCCCTCCGGCAGCGGCTGGTTGGCTTGGGCCGGCATCTCCCCTATGATACCCGCTTCGATTCGCACGCTTTGCTCCGCGAACTGCTCCCTTGATCCGCAGCATGACCGGTTACGCGCTCGCCTCGGCCGAGCACCCGCGCGGCGCGCTCAGCCTGGAGCTGCGCTCGGTGAACGCGCGCTTCTTCGACCTGCAGTTCCGCGTGCCCGAGGAGCTGCGCGGGCTCGAGCCGCTGCTGCGCGAGGCGATCGCGGCGCGCATCGTGCGCGGCAAGGTCGACTGCCGGCTGTCGTACGCGGTTGGGACCAGCGCTGCGCAGGCGCTCGATGCGGCGGCGCTTGCCGCGCTGCGCGAGCTGGAAGCCGCGGCGCGGCGCGCCTTTCCGCAGGCGGGGCCGCTCTCGGCGAGCGACGTGCTGCGCTGGCCCGGCGTGATCCGCGAAAGCGCGCTCGACGGCGAGGAGCTGCGCACGCGCGTCGGCGTGCTCGCGGCACGCGCCGTGGACGAGCTGTGCGCGGCGCGCGAGCGCGAGGGCGCGAAGCTCGCCGCGATCCTCACCGAGCGCGTCGCAGAGATGCGCAAGCGCGTGGCGCAGGTCGCGCCGCTGGTGCCGGAAGCGAACGCCGCCTACCAGGCGCGGCTCGCCGAGCGGCTGCGCGAGGCGCTCGGCACGGCCGACGACGAGCGCCTGCGCGCCGAGCTCGCAGTGTTCGCGGTGAAGACCGATGTCGAGGAGGAGCTGCAGCGGCTCGGCGCGCATCTCAGCGAGGTCGAGCGCGTGCTGGCCGCGGGCGGCGCCGCCGGCAAGCGGCTCGACTTCCTCGCGCAGGAGCTCAATCGCGAGGCCAATACCCTCGCCTCCAAGGCGGCCACGCGCGAGATCGCGGACTGCGCGCTCGAGCTGAAGCTGCTGATCGAGCAGCTGCGCGAACAGGTGCAGAACATCGAATGAACGGGCTGCTGTTCGTCATCACCGCGCCCTCGGGCGCGGGCAAGTCCTCGCTCATCCAGGGCCTGCTCGCGGCCGAGCGCGGCATCGCGCTGTCGGTGTCCTACACCACGCGGCCGCCGCGCAGCGGCGAGGCCGACGGGCGCGAGTATCACTTCGTCGCGCTGCGCGAGTTCGAAGCGATGCTCGAGCGCGGCGAGTTTCTGGAGAGCGCCGAGGTGCACGGCCACCGCTACGGCACATCACAAAAAGTGATCGAGAAGGCGCGCGCCTCCGGGCTCGACCTGGTGCTGGAAATCGACTGGCAGGGCGCCGAGCAGGTGCGGCGGCTGCACCCGGACGCGATCGGCATCTTCATCCTGCCGCCGACGATGCGGGAACTCGAGCGGCGCCTGCGCGCGCGCGCCCAGGATGCCGACGCCGTGATCCAGCGGCGCCTGGCGAACGCCGCGGAGGAAATGACGCACGCCGTCGAGTTCAAATACGCTATAATTAACAATAACTTCGACGACGCCCTGCTGGACCTGCGGGCGGTCGTGCGCGCGGAACGCCTGGCCGTCGCCCGGCAGCTGGCGCGGCATCCCGAAGTCTTCAAACCGGAAGGCTGAACATGGCCCGCATCACCGTAGACGACTGCCTGCAGAGAATCCCCAACCGCTTCCAGCTGACGCTCGCCGCCACCTACCGTGCGCGCCAGCTCAGCGCCGGCGCCTCGCCGCTGGTCGAGCCCAACCGCGACAAGTCCACCGTGATCGCCCTGCGCGAGATCGCCACCGGCAAAGTGGGCACCGAAGTCCTCAAGCGCAACCCCACGGTACCGACGCCCCCGGCGCCCTGAGTCCCGGGACGGGCCCCGTAGGGGGCTGGCCCTGGGGTAATCTCCCCCCATGGCCGCTGTACAAAGCCTCGACGCCAGCCGCTTCGGCTACCTGAAGAAGGCGGACATCGCGCGCCTGGCGGATGCCTACCGCTTCTCCGAGTCGGCGCACGCCGGCCAGAAGCGCCAGTCGGGCGACCCCTACATCTCGCACCCGCTGGCGGTGGCCGAGATCCTCGCCGGCTGGCACCTCGACGGCCAGGCGCTGATGGCGGCGCTGCTGCACGACGTGATGGAGGACACCGCCGTCACCAAGGCCGAGATCTCGGAGACCTTCGGCAAGCCGGTGGCCGAGCTGGTCGACGGCCTCTCGAAGCTCGACAAGATCGAGTTCCAGTCGGCCGAGGACGCGCAGGCCGAAAACTTCCGCAAGATGCTGCTGGCGATGGCGCGCGATGTGCGCGTCATCCTGATCAAGCTCGCCGACCGGCTGCACAACATGCGCACGCTCGACGCCGTGCCGCCCGCGAAGCGCCAGCGCGTGGCGCGCGAGACCATGGAGATCTACGCGCCGATCGCCAACCGCCTCGGCCTCAACGCGCTCTACCATGAGCTGCAGGAGCTCGCGTTCGCCCACCTGCACCCCTTGCGCTACCGCACGCTCGTCAAGGCGACCAAATCGGCGCGCGGCAACCGCCGCGAGGTGGTGGGCAAGATCGAGTCGTCGGTAAAGGCGAAGCTCGCCGACGCCGGCATCGCCGCCGCGGTGAGCGGGCGCGAGAAGCACATCTATTCGATCTACCGCAAGATGATCGAGAAGCACCTGTCGTTTTCCGAGGTGCACGACATCTACGGCCTGCGCGTGGTGGTGAAGGACGTCGCCACCTGCTACCTCGCGCTCGGCGCGCTGCACGCGCTGTACAAGCCGGTGCCCGGGAAGTTCAAGGACTACATCGCCATCCCGAAGGCGAACGGCTACCAGTCGCTGCACACGGCGCTCATCGGCCCCTACGGGGTGCCGCTCGAAGTGCAGATCCGCACCGAGCAGATGCATCACCTCGCCGAAGCGGGGGTCGCCTCGCACTGGATGTACAAGGACGACACGGTGTCGCTTTCGGACCTGCAGAAGAAGACCCACCAGTGGCTGCAGTCGCTGCTCGAGATCCAGAACCAGTCGGGCGACCCGCACGAGTTTCTCGAGCACGTCAAGGTGGACCTGTTCCCGGACGAGGTCTACGTCTTCACGCCCAAGGGCAAGATCCTGTCCCTGCCGCGCGGCGCGACCGCCGTGGACTTCGCCTACCAGGTGCATACCGACATCGGCAACCGCTGCGTCGCCGCCAAGGTGAACGGCGAGCTGGTGCCGCTGCGCACCGAGCTGCGCAACGGCGAGCGCGTCGAGATCATCACCGCCAGCCACGCCAAGCCGAACCCGGCCTGGCTGCAGTACGTGCGCACCGGCAAGGCGCGCGCCAACATCCGCCATTTCCTGAAGACCATGCAGTACGACGAATCGATGGCGCTCGGCGAGCGCCTGCTCGAGCAGGCGTTGAAAGGCTACAACGTGGCGCTCAACGACATCGACGACGCGAGCTGGGAGCGCGTGATTCGCGAGACCGTAGGGCGCACCAAGCGCGAGCTGCTCGCCGACATCGGCCTGGGCAAGCAGCTGCCGGCGGTCGTGGCGCGGCGCCTGGTGATGCGCACGGAGGCCGACGCCAGGCCCGTGGGCAAGGCGGCGAGCGTGGTGATCCGCGGCACCGAGGGCATGGCGGTGCAGCTCGCCTCGTGCTGCCACCCGATTCCCGGCGACGGCATCGTCGGCTCGATGAAGAAAGGCCAGGGCCTGGTGGTGCACAACGCCGAGTGCCGCGTGATCGAGCGCTCGAGGAAGAACGAGCCCGAGCAGTGGATCGACGTCGAGTGGGCGCCCGCGACCTCGCGCCTGTACCAGGCGGCGATCAAGGTGATGGTGGCGAACCAGCGCGGGGTGCTCGCCAAGGTCGCCTCGGAGATCGCGGAGGGCGGCGCCAACATCGACTCGATCAGCATGGAGGAGGACCGCGCGGTCTTCACCACCATGCATCTGGTGGTCGAGGTGCAGGGCCGCCAGCACCTGGCGCGCGTCATGCGCGCGCTCCGGCGCGTGCCGGACGTGAAGAAGCTCTCGCGCGTGCGCGAGTAGTCGTTGCCTGATGGAACCGACGCCAGCCCGCGGCGTCCTACCTAACAGCGAGGAGGTACACCATGGTCACGCGCAAGACGACGACAAGAACCTCCACGACGAAGACGCCGGCGAAAGGCGTGGCGGCAACGAAGAAGACGCCGCCCGCCGGCATCCTGCTGCCCGTGTCGCACGAGGAGCGCTGGCGCATGGTCGCGGAGGCGGCCTACTACATCGCGCAGCGGCGCGGCTTCGTCGGCGGCGACCCGAACGCCGACTGGGCGGCGGCCGAGGCCGAGGTCGACGCGAAACTGGAGGCCGAAGGCCGCAGGCCCGCACAGGCTTGACCCGCAGCGGCCGTGGCGGGCAGCATGCCGCACCCGAATGCCCGGCCGCCCGGACCTGCTTGCGTACCTGAAGAGCGCACTCGCCGTGGCGCTCGTGGCGCTGGCCGCGCATCTGCTGACCCGATTTGTCGCGCTGCCGCACGTTTCCGTGCTGTTCGTCGCCGCGGTCATCATCAGCGCCGCGCTGTGGGGTCTCGGGCCGTCGCTCGCCGCCGCGTTCCTGAGCGTCGTCGCGGGCAGCTACCTGTTCTATTCGCCGATCTACAGCTTCCATGTCACCGACCCCCAGGACTACGCCGATCTTGCGGTGTTCGTCGTCGTTGCGGTGCTGACGAGCCGGCTCGCCGACGGCGTGCGCCGGCAGGCGCGCGAGATCGCCGACGCGCGGCTCAAAGCGCAGGGCGAGGCGCTGCGCGAGGCGCTGCTCAACTCCGTCTCGCACGACCTGCAGACGCCGCTCGC
>JBFFZT010000129.1:0-5740 GCA_041568535.1 Burkholderiales bacterium
AGAAAAGGCGAGACCGTTTTGTACTGCCAGCGCGGAACGCTGCCGCCCGCCTCGTCGGCTATTTGAGCCCGAAGAACTTCTGTATCCGCTCCAGCAGCGCCGGCTGCGCCGGCTCCGGCGGATGCGCCATCGCCTCCGCGGCCTCGGCACGCGCCGAATCGAGTTCGGGCTTGCGCGCCGCGACCACCTTGCTCACCTCGCTGGCGAGCTCGGGGCGCGCGAGCAGGAGCGCCTGGAACGAAGCGCGGTCGAGCCGATAGCACTCGACGTCGGTCTTCGCCACCACGGTGGCATTGCGCGACTCGCCCGCCAGCAGCCCCATCTCGCCGAAGAACTGGCCCGGGCGCACGGTGCCGATGACGCGCGGCGCGCGCCCCGGCTGCTCGAAGCGCACCTCGGCCTCGCCGAAGGCGATGATGTAGAGCCAGTGCGCGATCGAGCCCTGCTTGGTGATGATGTCGCCGCGCGCGAAGGGCGCGTACTGCAGGCGCTCGGCGACAAAATTGCGCTCCTCCTCGGAGAGCGGCGCGAGCAGGTCGACCTGCTTGAGCATGATCAGGCGGCGCTGCAGCTCGCGCTGGCGCACGCTTTCCGCGTGCGCCTCGTCCTTCGCGATGGCGTGCACCGTGCGCTGCTCCTCGGCGATGCGCAGGCCGGCGCGCTGCAGCGAGGCAAACAGGTGCACGCGCACCGCCGAGTCGGTGAACTCGTCCTCCAGCAGATCGGTGAGCCAATAGCGCAGCTCGTAGAACAGGTTGCCGGCCTCGAAGCCGACCAGGATGCAGCTCGGCGCCGGCGCGCGCGCCACGTTGGCGATCATGATCTCGCGCATCTCCTCGTCGACGAGCGCGATGACGCGCGCCGGCGGCACCGCGGGGTCGATCATGAAGCGGATGCCGCGGCGCCACTGCTGCGGCGCCCCCTCGCGCCGGCCGACGATGTTGAAGCGGTTCTTCATCAGCTGGCTGTTGGGAATCACCACCGTCTGCCAGTCGCGCGTCTCCACCGCGGTCGAGCGCCAGCGGATGTCGATGACGCGCCCCGAGAGCCCCTCCATCTGGATCCAGTCGCCGACGCGCACCGAGTTGTCGAGCTGGATGGCCAGGCCCCCGAGCACGTTGCCGAGCGTGTCCTGCATGGCGAAGGCGAGGACCGCGGTGATGATCGCGGAGGTGGCGAGGATGCCGGTGAAGTCGACGCCGGCGTGGCGCAGCTGCGACAAGCCGTAGATGGTGTAGATGACGATGATCGCCAGGTCCTCGATGATGCGCGGCAGCGACTTGCCGAGCTTGGGCAGGACGAGCCGGAACAGCGCGAACCCGGCCAGGCGGATGAGCGCGATGGTCCACACGATGCGGAAGAAGACGTCGAGCACCCGCGCCGCGGTGTCGAAGTCGAGCTTCGCCGCGCCGACTGCGGCCGCCTGGCCGACAATGCCGAACAGGAACAGCCAGAGCGTGTTCTGGAAGCTCGAGCGCTCGGCCGGGCGCGCGCGCAGCAGCAGCACCGTCAGCACGAGCGCAATGACGATGACGTACGGGAGCTCGGACCCCCAGAAGCGGTTCAGCACGGGTGCGGTCCTAGAACCTGATCCTGCCGGTCAGGATTTCCTTCCACATCACCCAGTCTCCCATGAAGCTGTAGAACGGGTGCGTGAAGGTCGCCGGGCGGTTCTTCTCGAAGAAGAAGTGCCCGACCCAGGCGAAGGCGTAGCCGGACACGAGGCCGGCCAGCAGCCACCAGAAGTTCAGCGTGGCCAAGGCGTGCAGGGCGAAGGCGAGGCCGAGGGTGGTACCGACGAAGTGCAGGCGGCGCGAGGTGCGGTTGGCGTGCTCGGACAGGTAGAACGGATAGAACTCGGCAAAAGTCTTCACGCCGGCCTCACATGTTGGAGTAGTTCGGCCCGCCGCCGCCCTCGGGCACCACCCAGACGATGTTCTGCGTCGGGTCCTTGATGTCGCAGGTCTTGCAGTGCACGCAGTTCTGCGCGTTGATCTGCAGCCGCGGCTCGTCGGCGTCGCGCACGATCTCGTACACGCCCGCCGGGCAGTAGCGCTGCTCGGGCGCGTCGTACTGCGCGAGGTTCACTTTCACCGGCACGGCCGCGTCCCGCAGGGTGAGGTGCACCGGCTGGTCTTCGGCGTGGTTGGTGTTGGAGAAGGAGACCGAGGTCAGGCGGTCGAAGGTGAGCTTGCCGTCGGGCTTCGGGTAGGCGATCGGCTGCACGTCGGTGCGCTGCGCCAGCGTTTCGTGGTCGGCGTGCGCATGGCGCAGGGTCCAGGGCGCCTTGCCGCCGAACACGATCTGGTCGATGCCGACCATCAGCGAGCCGGAGTACAGGCCCTTCGACATCCACGGCTTGAAGTTGCGCGCGCGGTAGAGCTCGTCGAAGAGCCAAGACTTGCGGAACGCTTCCGGATAGGCGGCAAGCTCGTCGCCCGAGCGCCCGGCCTGCAGCGCCTCGTGCGCCGCCTCGGCGGCGAGCATGCCCGACTTGATGGCGGCGTGGCTGCCCTTGATGCGCGAAGCGTTGAGGAACCCCGCGTCGTCGCCGATCAGGCAGCCGCCGGGAAACACGAGCTTGGGCAGCGACTGCAGCCCGCCCGCGGCGATGGCGCGCGCGCCGTAGGCGACGCGCTTGCCGCCCTCGAAGGTGCCGCGGATCGCCGGATGCGTCTTGTAGCGCTGGAACTCCTCGTAAGGCGAGAGGTACGGGTTGCGGTACCCGAGGCCGACGACGAAGCCCACGGCCACGAGGTGGTTCTCGAAGTGGTACAGGAACGAGCCGCCGTAGGTCTCGCGGTCGAGCGGCCAGCCGGCGGTGTGCACGACGAGGCCGGGCTTGTGCTGCGCCGGCTTCACCTCCCACAGCTCCTTCAGCCCGAGGCCGTAGACCTGCGCATCGACGCCGTCGCGCAGCTGGTACTTCTTCTCCAGCTGCAGCCCGAGGTGGCCGCGGCAGCCTTCGGCGAAGAAGGTGTACTTGGCGAGCAGCTCGACGCCCGGCTGGAAGGCGTCGGTCTTCTCGCCCTTGCGGTTCACGCCCATGTCGCCGGTGGCGACGCCGCGCACCGCGCCTTTTTCGTCGTAGAGCACTTCGGCGCCGGCGAAGCCGGCGAAGATCTCCACCCCCGCGGCTTCGGCCTGCTGGCCGAGCCAGCGCGTGAGGTTGCCCAGGCTGATGACGCTGTTGCCGTGGTTCTTGAAGCAGGCCGGCAGCAGGAAGTTCGGCGTGCGGAACGATCCGGTCGGCGTGAGGAACAGGAATTGGTCCTCGCTCACCGGCACGCCGAGCGGCGCGCCCTGCGCTTTCGCCTGCGGCAGCAGCTCGTCGAGCGCGCGCGGATCCATCACCGCGCCCGAGAGGATGTGCGCCCCGATCTCCGAGCCTTTCTCGATGACGCACACCGACAGCTCGCTTGAGAGCTGCTTGAGCCGGATCGCGGCGGCGAGGCCTGCCGGGCCGCCGCCCACCACCAGCACGTCGTACTGCATCGATTCGCGGCTCATGCCGGCATTATATTATCCGGGCATGAGCGAACCTGAAACGCGGCGCCTCGCGCACGTCGAGCGCATCCCGATCCGCTGGGGCGACATGGACGCGATGGGCCATGTCAACAACACCGTGTACTTCCGCTTCATGGAGCAGGCGCGCATCAGCTGGTTCGACCGGTTGGTGCCCGGCGAGGAGGCCTGGCAGTCCACCGGCGTGGTGATCGCCAACGCCTCCTGCAACTACCGGCGCGCCATGACCTATCCGGGCACCGTGGAAGTGAAGCTCTTCGTGGGCGCGCCGGGCGGCGCGAGCGTGCCGACCTATTACGAGCTGCGCGTGGATGCCGATCCCGTGCCCTACGCCGACGGCGCCGCCACGGTCGTGTTCATCGACATGAAGTCGCAGAAGTCGAAGCGCATCCCGCCGGAGATCCGCGCGCGCCTGGAGCGCGCCGAGGCGACGGCATGAGCGCACGGCCGCTGTGGACGCCCGATCCCGCGCGCGCCGCGCAGACCGGCATGGCGCGCTTCATGCAGCTCGCGGGAAAGAAGGACTACGCCGAGCTGCACCGCTGGTCGGTGGAGAAGCGCGACGAGTTCTGGGCGCTGCTGTGGCAGTTCGCCGAAGTGCGCGGCGACATGGGCAAGCGGCGCCTCGTCGACGGCGATCGCATGCCGGGGGCGCAGTGGTTCCCCGACGCGCGGCTCAACTTCGCCGAGAACCTGCTGCGCGGGCGCGACGATTCGCTCGCCATCGCGTTCTGGGGCGAGGAGGAGGTGAAGCGCCGCCTGACGCGCGCCGAGCTGCACGACCTGGTGTCGCAGCTGGCGCAGGCGCTGCGCGCGGCGGGCGTGGCGAAGGGCGACCGCGTCGCCGCCTACCTGCCCAACATGCCCGAAGCCACGGCCGCGATGCTCGCGACCGCGAGCCTCGGCGCCATCTGGTCGAGCTGCTCGCCGGACTTCGGCGTGCAGGGGGTGCTCGATCGCTTCGGCCAGATCGAGCCGAAGGTGTTCTTCTGCGCCGACCGGTATTTCTATGGCGGCAAGGAATTCGACCTGCGCGCGAAGAACGAGCAGATCCTCGCCGGGCTGCCGAGCGTGCGCAAGGCGGTCAACGCGCACTACGAAGGCGGCTTCGGCGATTTCCTCGCGCCGTTCAAGCCCGCAGCGCTCGTCTTCGAGCCGGTGGAATTCAACCATCCGCTCTACATCCTTTACTCCTCCGGCACCACCGGCGTGCCCAAGTGCATCGTGCACGGCACCGGCGGCACGCTGCTGCAGCACCTGAAGGAGCACCTGCTGCACAGCGACGTACGCGCGGGCGACCGCGTGTACTACTTCACCACGCTCGGCTGGATGATGTGGAACTGGCTGATGTCGGGCCTGGGCGCCGGCGCGGCGCTGCTGCTCTACGACGGCTCGCCCTTCGTCAACCGCGGCCGCATCATCTTCGACATGGCGGACGCCGAGGGCATGACGCACCTGGGCACCTCCGCCAAGTTCATCGACGCCATCGCCAAGATCAACCTGAAGCCCAGGACCACCCACCGCCTGGAGCGCGTGCGCGCGATCCTGTCCACAGGCTCGCCGCTGCTGCCCGAGGCGTTCGATTACGTCTACAAGAACATCAAGGAAGACGTGTGCCTCGCCTCGATCTCGGGCGGCACCGACATCGTCAGCTGCTTCGTGCTCGGCAACCCGGTGCTCCCGGTGTGGCGCGGCGAGATCCAGAGCAAGGGCCTCGGGCTGGCGGTGGAGGTGTTCGACGACGACGGCAAGTCCCTGGTCGGCGAGAAGGGCGAGCTGGTGTGCGCGAAGCCCTTTCCGGCGATGCCGGTCGGCTTCTGGAACGATCCCGACGGCGCGAAGTACCACGCCGCGTACTTCGACAAGTACCCCAACGTCTGGCGCCACGGCGACTGGTGCGAGATCACCGCGCACGGCGGCATCGTGATCTATGGCCGCTCGGACGCGGTGCTCAACCCGGGCGGGGTGAGGATCGGCACCGCCGAGATCTACCGGCAGGTGGAAAGCCTGGACGAGGTGGTGGAGTCGCTGGTCATCGGCCCGGACTGGGAAGGCGACGTGCGCGTGGTTCTATTCGTCAAGCTGCGCGAGGGCCTCAAGCTCGACGAGGCGCTGGTGGCGAAGATCAAGAAGCGCATCCGCGACAACACCACGCCGCGGCACGTGCCGGCCAAGGTGTTGCAGGTCGGCGACATCCCGCGCACCAAGAGCGGCA
>JBFFZT010000130.1:0-5689 GCA_041568535.1 Burkholderiales bacterium
AGTCGACCGGGCCGAACGGCAGCATCACCTGGAACGCATGCATCGGCAGGTTGGCTGGCTCGAAGCAGAAGCAGAAGCCGCCGATGTCGACGATGCCGTCGCGCACGCCGCCGAGGGTCTCGTAGACCTTGACGATCGAGCCGCCGTAGCCCTCGACCCACTGGATCTTGTGCGGGGTCTTCGCCTCGACGCGCTTCTGCAGCTCGACCTGGAAGTAGTCCTTCATCTGCCCCGCGTACACCACCGCCGGCGGATGCCCGGTGGCGATGCGCAGGCGGAACGTATCCGCCATGCCGGGCGCCGACCACGCCAGGGCGAGCACGGATGCCGCAACGGCGAGTTTCATCGTTTTCATGTCCTCTCCTCCTCTGGTTCGCGGAATCAGGCGGCCGCCTTTTCCTTCGGCGCCGCGACGTTGCGCGTGGCGAAATCGGCCGGCGCGACGATCTCCAGCACCTCGAAATCCTCGGAGCACTCGATCTCGCGGTGCGCGATGCCGGGCGTCTGCAGGATCATGTCGCCCTTGCGGATCGTGTGCCGCCCCTGGCCCTCGTACTCGAAGGTGGCCGAGCCGTTCAGCACGTAGACGAACTGGAAGGTGCAGTCGTGCACGTGCCAGTGCTGCACCTGGTCCTTCACCTTCTTGCCGTTGTGGCGGATGAGGTGCGCGACGTAGTCGCCTTTCGTGCCGTCCTTCAGGCCGAGGTCGCGGTACTCGAAGATCTCGCGCAGGCCCGGCGTCCACTTGGCCTCGCTCGCCTTGTTGTGCACGAAGTTCCAGCGCTTGCCGCTGAGGGGTTTGCTTTGGCTCATCGTCGTCCTCCTTGGTCTTGTTACGCGGCCGGCTTGCCGCCCGGCCATACCGGCGCTGCGGCCAGCTCGGGCCAGGCGATCGGCGATTCCGATGCCTGGCGCGCCGCTGCCGCGGGCAGCGCAGCGTCCCACTTGGCCGCAATGTAGCGCTTTCCGGTGACGCCGTCTGCGTCCCGCGAGCACAGCCACAGCATGGGGGGCGCCATTCTCGCCGGCGGCACCAGGTCCTCGCGGCGCAGCCCCGAGGCCGCCGGCACCATCGGCGTGTCGGCCGGCCCGCCCGGCACCACGATGTTGACCGTGATGCCGGTGCCGGCGAACTCGCTCGCGTGCCCCGCCGACATCGCTTCGAGCCCCGCCTTCGCCGGGCCATACGGGTGGAAGCGCCCGCGCAGCATGGTGAAGAAGCTCGTCGTGACGTTGATGATGCGGCCCCAGCCGCGCGCGGCCATGCCCGGGACCGCGGCGCGCGTCAGGTACCAGGCGCCGGAAAAATTCACCGCGATCATGCGGTTCCAGAACTCGGGCGTGATCTCCTCGATGCGCACCAGGTCGGTCATGCAGGTCTCGCGCAGCACCTGCATGCCGAGCGCGCCGTTGTTGATCAGGATGTCGATCTGCGCTTCGCGCACCACCGACTCGCAGGCCGCGGGGTCGGCGATATCGAGGACGCGCGTGACCAGATTGCCGGCCCCGCCGAGCTGGTCCAGCCCCGCGCGGTCGACGTCGGCGGCGATGACCTTCGCGCCGGACTCGAGGAACGCCCTGACGAGCACGCGACCGATGCCGCCGGCCGCTCCGGTCAGAAGGACAGTGCGACCCTTCAGGTCAGCTCGCATGAGGATATGGCGGAGAGGGAGGGATTCGAACCCCCGGTACGCTTACGCGCACAACAGATTTCGAGTCTGCCGCAATCGACCACTCTGCCACCTCTCCGCGGCGCAGGCGATTTTATCAGGCGCGCGCGAGCTTCTCGACCCCGCCCATGTGCGCGCGCAGCGCCTGCGGAATCGTCACCGAGCCGTCGGCGTTCTGGAAGTTCTCCAGGATCGCGACCAGCGTCCTGCCCACCGCGAGCCCGGAGCCGTTCAGCGTGTGCACCGGCTCGGGCTTGCCCTTTTCGTTCCTGAAGCGCGCCTGCATGCGCCGCGCCTGGAACGCCTCGAAGTTCGAGCACGAGCTGATCTCGCGGAACGCATCCTGCCCGGGGAGCCACACCTCGAGGTCGTAGGTCTTCGCCGACGAGAACCCCGTGTCGCCCGTGCACAGCGTGATCACGCGGTACGGCAGCTCGAGCCGCTTGAGGATCACTTCCGCGTGCGCCGTGAGCTCCTCGTGCCCCGCGTAGGACTGCGCCGGATGCACGATCTGCACCAGCTCGACCTTGTCGAACTGATGGTTGCGGATCATGCCGCGCGTATCCTTGCCCGCCGCGCCCGCCTCCGAGCGGAAGCACGGCGAATGGCACACGAACTTCAGCGGCAGCGCCTCGAGCGGCAGGATCTGCTCGCGCACGAAGTTGGTGACCGAGTACTCGGCGGTCGGGATCAGGTACAGGTCGCGGTCCTCGAGCTTGAACAGATCGCCCTTGAACTTGGCCAGGCTGGAGACGCCGTCGGCGCACTCGCCGCTCACCATGTAGGGCGTGTAGGTCTCGGTGTAGCCGTGCTCGGCCGTATGCACGTCGAGCATGAACTGCGCGAGCGCGCGGTGCAGCCGCGCGAGCTGCCCTTTCATCACCGCGAAGCGCGCGCCCGCGAGCCGCGCGCCGGCCTCGAAATCCAGGCCCAGCGGCGCGCCGACGTCGACGTGGTCCTTCGGCTTGAAGTCGAACTTGCGCGGCGTGCCCCAGCGGCGCACCTCGACGTTCTGCTCGGAAGAACTGCCGACCGGCACGCTGTCGTGCGTCAGGTTCGGCAGCAGCGAGACGAACTCGCGCAGCTTCGCCTGCAGCGCCTCGTTCTCGACCTCCATCTGCTTGAGCTTCTCGCCCAGCCCGGTCGCCTGCGCCATCAGGGCGGCCGCCTGCGCCTCGTCCTTCTTCGCCTTGGCCTGCCCGACCTGCTTGGAGAGCGCGTTGCGCTGGCCCTGCAGCTGCTCGGTCGAGCTCTGCAGCTTCTTGCGCGCGTCCTCGAGCGACTGGAAGGCGGCGACGTCGAGCGTGAAGCCGCGCCCCGCCAGCCCCTTGGCAACCGCGTCCGCGTCGCTGCGCAGCAGCTGGATGTCGATCATTTCTTCTTCTCGCGCGCCGCTGCGTTCAGGCGCCGCAGCTCTTCCAGCTTCTCGCGGATCGCCTGCTCCAGCCCGCGTTCCGTCGGCTTGTACCACTCGACCGCGGGCATGCCCTCGGGAAAGTAGTTCTCGCCCGCGGCGAAGGCGTCGGCCTCGTCGTGCGCGTAGCGGTAGTCCTTGCCGTAGCCCAGGTTCTTCATCAGCTTGGTGGGCGCGTTGCGGATGTGCAGCGGCACCGGCCGCGTGCCGTCCTCCTGCACGAACGCGCGCGCCGCATTATAGGCGTTGTAGACCGCGTTCGATTTGGCGGCGACGGCGAGGTAGAGCACGGCCTCGGCGAGCGCGAGCTCGCCCTCGGGCGAGCCCAGGCGCTCGTAGGTCTCGGCGGCATCGAGCGCGAGGCGCAGCGCACGCGGATCGGCGAGGCCCACGTCTTCGGCCGCCATGCGCACGATGCGCCGCGCGAGGTAGCGCGGATCGGCGCCGCCGTCGAGCATGCGCACCAGCCAGTACAGCGACGCGTCGGGGTCCGAGCCGCGCACCGCCTTGTGCAGCGCCGAGATCTGGTCGTAGAACTGCTCGCCGCCCTTGTCGAAGCGCCGCAGGTTCTTCGCCAGCGTCGCATCCACGAACGCGGCGTCGACGGCGCCGCGCGGGCGCGCGTTCTGCAGGATCTCCACCGCGTTCAGCAGCCGGCGCGCATCGCCGTCGGCGAAGCCGATGAGCCGCGCGCGCGCGTCGTCGTCCGCCTCGAGGCCCGAGCGCTCGAGCAGTGCGCCGAGGTCCTCCGCCGACAGGCTCTCCAGCACGTACACCGTGGCGCGCGACAGGAGCGCCGAGTTGACCTCGAAGCTCGGGTTCTCGGTGGTGGCGCCGATGAAGGTGAACAGGCCCTTCTCCACGTACGGCAGGAACGCGTCCTGCTGCGCCTTGTTGAAGCGGTGCACCTCGTCGACGAACAGGATCGTCGGGCGCTTGCGCATCGCGAGCACGTCCTCGGCGCGCTGCACCGCGTCGCGGATGTCCTTCACGCCCGAGAACACCGCCGAGAGCGCGATGAACTCGGCGTCGAAGGCCTGCGCCATGAGGCGCGCGAGCGTCGTCTTGCCGGTGCCGGGCGGGCCCCACAGGATCATCGAGTGCGGCTTGCCGGACTCGAACGCGAGCCGCAGCGGCCGCCCCGGGCCGAGCAGGTGCTTCTGGCCGAGGACCTCGTCTATCGAGCGCGGCCGCAGGCGCTCTGCCAGCGGCGCGGCGGGCGCCGGCGCGTCGAACAGGCCCTCACTGGCCGAGGACATCCGCGCCCTTGGGCGGCACGAAGCGGAACGCGCCCGGGTCGAGCGGCGGGTTGCGCACCACTTTCTCGAAGCGCAGCAGCGTGGTCTGGCCGAAGTGATCGTGCAGCTCCATCGCCTCCACCCCGGCCGGCCCCATGCCGAGGCGGATGCGCTCGAAGCCGGCGTCCTTGTCGCGCGGGCGCGCCTCCAGCCAGTCCAGCCCCGCGATGCGCCCCACGTCGGCGAGCTCGAAGGCGCGCTCGACGTCGGCCGAGCCCGCGAGCAGCGCGGCGGGCGTGGCGCCGAGCGCGCGCCCGAGCGGGCGCACCGTCACCTGCTGCAGGTCCGGGTCGTAGATCCACACACGCTCGCCGTCGCCGACGATCAGCTGCTCGTAGGGTTGCGCCGTCGCCCAGCGGAAGCGCCCGGGGCGCTGGAACGAGAACGTGCCGCGCGCTTCCTGCGTGAGGCGCCGCCCGCGGTCGTAGACCTTCTGCTCGAACTCGGCGCGCGCGCTCTGCGTCCCGCTCACGAACGCGCGGAAGCGCTCGATGCCCGAGGCGAGCGCCACGGCGGGTGCCAGCACCAACGCCAGCAGCAGGCCGCGCACCTACTCCGCCTTCGCGGGCACCAGCACCTCGCGGTTGCCGTTGGACTGCATCGCCGACACCAGGCCCGCGCGCTCCATGTCCTCGATCAGGCGCGCGGCGCGGTTGTAACCGATCCTGAGGTGGCGCTGCACCAGCGAGATCGAGGGCCGGCGCGTGCGCAGCACGATCTCCACCGCCTGGTCGTAGAGCGCGTCCTTCTCGCCGCCTTCGCCGTTCGCGCCCTCGAAGCCGCCGTTCTCGGCGCCGCCCGGATCGAGCACGTCCTCGATGTACTCGGGCGCGGCCAGCGACTTGAGATGGTCGACCACCTTGTGCACCTCATGGTCGCCGACGAAGGCGCCGTGCACGCGCTGCGCGAGGCCGGTGCCCGCGGGGAGGTAGAGCATGTCCCCCGCGCCGAGCAGCGCTTCGGCGCCCTGCTGGTCGAGAATGGTGCGCGAATCGACCCGGCTCGCCACCTGGAACGCGATGCGCGTAGGGATGTTGGCCTTGATCAGTCCCGTGATCACGTCGACCGACGGGCGCTGCGTGGCGACAATGAGGTGGATGCCTGAGGCGCGCGCCTTCTGCGCCAGGCGCGCCACCAGCTCCTCCACCTTCTTGCCCACCACCATCATCAGGTCGGCGAGCTCGTCGATTACCACCACGATGTACGGCAGCTGCGTGAGCGGCTGCGGCGCGCCCGATTCGAGCGTCGCCGGGTCCTCCAGCGGCTTGCCATGCTTCTCGGCCTCGAGCACCTTGTGGTTGAAGCCC
>JBFFZT010000131.1:0-5669 GCA_041568535.1 Burkholderiales bacterium
CCGATCCAGCCGCGGGTCACGGCGCCGCTCTTCACGATCTGGTCGAGCACCATCTTCGCCGTGGACACGGGAATGGCGAAGCCGATGCCCATCGAGCCGCCCGAGCGCGAGTAGATCGCGGTGTTGATGCCCACCAGGTTGCCGCGCGCGTCGACCAGCGCGCCGCCCGAGTTGCCGGGGTTGATGGCGGCGTCGGTCTGGATGAAGTTCTCGAAGGTGTTGATGTGCAGGCCGCTGCGGCCGAGCGCCGAGACGATGCCCGAGGTCACGGTCTGGCCGACGCCGAACGGATTGCCGATCGCCAGCACCACGTCGCCCACGCGCAGCTGGTCCGACTGGCCGAAGCTGATGGCGGGCAGCTGCTCCGCGCTCACCCGCAGCACGGCCAGATCGGTCTCCGGGTCGTTGCCCACCACCTTGGCGAGCAGCTTCTTGCCGTCGGAGAGCGCGACCTCGATTTCATCGGCGGCCTCCACCACGTGGTGATTGGTGAGGATGTAGCCCTCGGGGCTGACGATCACGCCCGAGCCCAGGCTCGCGGCGCGCTGCACGTCGTCGCCGAACGGGTCGCCGAAGAAGCGCCGGAACAGCGGATCGTTGAGCAGCGGGTTGCGCTGCGCGCGCACCTCCTTGGAGGTGAAGATGTTGACCACCGAGGGCGTGGCGCGCCCCACGGCGTCGTGGAATGACTCGACGCGCGTCACCACGGGCTGCAGCAGCGGCGCGGGCGTCGGCGCGATCGGGGGCGCGGCCACCGGCTGCGGCGCGGCGCTGCGCTCCGGCAGCCACTCGGGCTTGAGCGTCGTGAGCACGAACAGCACCGCCAGGCAGACGGTCGCCGTCTGCGCAAAGATGATCCAGAGGCGGTGCAACATAGGGCTGCGCTAATCTAGCACAAAGCCCTGAAAATTGAACCGCTTAGGACGCAAATCGTGGACATTCGCGGCCTCGCTCTATAGAATGGCGCCTCGTTCGCACTCTCCCATCCTTTCCAGCCTCGAATCAACTCCATGAGCGACAACCAGAAAGTCGACAAAACGCGCCGCAATCTCGTGGTCGCGACCTCGGTGGTCGGCGGCGCGGCTTCCGTCGGCGCGGCGATTCCGTTCGTCACCAGCATGTGGCCCTCGGAGCGCGCGAAAGCGGCCGGCGCGCCGGTCGAGGTCGACATCTCGTCGATGGGCCCGGGCGAGCTGAAAGTGATCGAGTGGCGCGGCAAGCCGGTGTGGGTGATCCGCCGCACGCCGGACATGCTCGCGTCGCTGAAGAAGGCGGTCACCAACCTCACCGATCCGGCCTCGGCGTCCTCGAAGCAGCCGGAGTACGCCGTGAACGAGCACCGCTCGCGCCGCCCGGAGCTGATGGTGATGGAAGGCGTGTGCACGCACCTGGGCTGCTCGCCGCAGCTGAAGCCCGCCGACGCCAAGGCGGAAATGGGCGGCGACTGGGTGGGCGGCTTCTACTGCCCGTGCCACGGCTCCAAGTTCGACTTCGCCGGCCGCGTCTACCGCGGCGCGCCGGCGCCGACCAACCTGCCGGTCCCCCCGTACGCGTTCCTGTCCGACAGCACGCTCGTCATCGGCGACGACACGAAAGGGGCGTAGGCGATGGCTTCCCGGCTGATGGCGCTGTGGGACTGGTTCGACTCGAGGATGCCCTCGGTCGCCGAGGAGTGGCGCAAGCACCTGTCCGAGTACTACGCGCCCAAGAACTTCAACTTCTGGTACTTCTTCGGCTCGCTGGCGCTGCTGGTGCTCGTGATCCAGATCGTCTCGGGCATCTTCCTCACCATGTACTACAAGCCCGACGCCGCGCTCGCCTTCGGCTCGGTCGAGTACATCATGCGCGACGTCTCGGGGGGCTGGATCATCCGCTACATCCACACCACCGGCGCATCGGCGTTCTTCATCGTGGTGTACCTGCACATGTTCCGCGCGCTGATCTACGGCTCGTACAAGGAGCCGCGCGAGCTGATCTGGATCTTCGGCGTGCTGATCTACCTCACGCTGATGGGCGAGGCGTTCTTCGGCTACCTGCTGCCGTGGGGCCAGATGTCCTACTGGGGCGCGCAGGTGATCGTCAACCTGTTCGGCACCGTGCCCTTCATCGGCGAGACGCTCGCGCTGTGGATCCGCGGCGACTACGTGGTCTCGGACGTGACGCTGAACCGCTTCTTCGCGCTGCACGTGATCGCGCTGCCGCTGGTGCTTCTCGGCCTGGTGGTGGCGCACATCCTCGCGCTGCACGACGTCGGCTCGAACAATCCCGACGGCGTCGAGATCAAGAAGAAGAAGGACGCGAACGGCAAGCCGCTCGACGGCATCCCGTTCCACCCCTACTACACGGTGAAGGACGTCGTGGGCGCCGTGGTGTTCCTCGTCATCTTCTGCATCGTCATGTTCTTCGCGCCGGAGCTGGGCGGCTACTTCATCGAGCACAACAACTTCATCCCCGCCGACCCGCTGAAGACGCCGGAGCACATCGCCCCGGTGTGGTACTTCACGCCTTACTACTCGATCCTCAGGGCGGTGCCGCCGCTGTGGAACTCGCAGTTCCCGGGCGTGCTGGCGATGGGCGTGTCGGTGATGATCCTTTTCTTCCTGCCGTGGCTCGACCGCTCGCCGGTGAAGTCGATGCGCTACCGCGGCGTGTACTGGAAGAGCGCGGTGGCGATCTTCGTGGTGGTGTTCCTGGTGCTGGGCTATCTCGGCGTGAAGCCGACCACGGTGTGGGGCCAGTTCGGCTTCGACGCCTTCTTCCTCGACACCAAGGACATCGCGACCTGGGCGGCGCGCCTGGGCACGCTGCTGTACTTCGCCTTCTTCTTCCTCATGCCCTGGTACACCGCGCGCGACAAGGTCAAGCCGGTTCCCGACCGGGTGACGATGTGAGGGCCGCCGCCATGAGAAAGCTCCTCGCCGCGCTCCTCTTTGCCCCCGCCACGCTGCTCGCCGCCGCTGGCGGCTACCCGCTCGATCCCGCGCCGATCGAGCCGCGCGACCTGGTCAGCCTGCAGGCGGGCGCGCGCACCTTCGTCAACTACTGCCTCAACTGCCACGGCGCGCAGTACATGCGCTACAACCGCCTCACCGATCTCGGCCTGACCGAGGAGCAGATCAAGGACAACCTGATGTTCGCCGCCGACAAGATCGGCGAAACGATGAAGGTGACGATGAGCGCGAAGGACGGCAAGGCCTGGTGGGGCGTGCCGCCGCCCGACCTCTCGGTGATCGCGCGCTCGCGCGGCGCCGACTGGCTGTATACGTACCTGCGCACCTTCTATCGGGACAACAGCGTGCCGAGCGGCTGGAACAATGCCGTGTTCCCGAACGTGGCCATGCCGCACGTGCTGTGGCAGCTGCAGGGCGAGCGCGAGTACGAAGTCGTGGCGCACGCCGACAAGGCCGGCAACGTGAGCGTGGAGCGCAACTGGAAGCAGCGCACCCCCGGCACGCAGAGCGCCGTGGCGTACGACCGCACGGTGCGCGACCTGGTGAACTTCCTGGTCTACGTCGGCGAGCCCTCGGCGCAGTCGCGAAAGAGCATCGGCATCGTGGTGCTGTTCGTGCTCGGCGTGCTGTTCGTGCTCGCCTACGCGATGAAGAAGGCTTTCTGGAAGGACATCCGGTAGGCACCCGCGCGCCCGAACCCGCGGCCCGGCGCGCCCCCGCGCCCGGCCCATTGCTCAGGATCCCCGTGACATGATGCAACTGTATTCCGGCACCACGTGCCCCTTCAGCCACCGCTGCCGCTTCGTGCTGTACGAGAAGGGCATGGACTTCCAGGTCATCGACGTCGACATGTTCAACAAGCCCGAGGACCTGGCGGTGATGAACCCGTACAACCGGCTGCCGGTGCTGGTCGAGCGCGACCTGATCCTGTACGAATCGAACATCATCAACGAGTACATCGACGAGCGCTTTCCGCACCCGCAGCTGATGCCCGCGGACCCGGTGATGCGCGCGCGCGCGCGCCTCATGCTCTACAACATGGAAGCCGAGCTCTTCAGCCAGATCGAGGCGCTCGATTCGGGCAAGGAGAAGCAGGTGGAGAAGGCGCGCCAGCAGGTCACCGACCGGCTGATCGAGCTCTCGCCCGTGTTCACCAAGACCAAGCACATGCTGGGCGACGACTTCACGATGCTGGACGTCGCCGTGGCGCCGCTGCTGTGGCGCCTGGACCACTACGGCATCAAGCTCGGCAAGCCCGCGGCGCCGCTGATGAAGTACGCCGAGCGCATCTTCTCGCGCCCGGCGTTCATCGAAGCGCTGACGCCGTCGGAAAAAGTAATGCGCAAGTGAACGAGATCGCCACCAAGCCGTACCTGCTGCGCGCGCTCTACGAGTGGTGCGTGGACAACGGCTACACCCCGCATCTGGCGGTGAAGGTGGACTCGAGGACCCAGGTGCCTTCGGAATACGTGAAGAACGGCGAGATCACCTTGAACGTGGCGCCCTCGGCGGTGCACAAGCTGCAGCTCGGCAACGAGCTGATCGAGTTCTCGGCGCGCTTCGCCGGCGTGGCGCGCCAGATCTCGGTGCCGGTGTCGAACGTCTACGCGGTGTACGCGCGCGAGACCGGTCACGGCATGACCTTCGACGTCGACCCCGCCAAGCCCGCCACGCAGTCGGTGGCGGAGACCGAGCCGGCGGCGCCGCGCGACGCGCCGGCGTCCTTGCCTGGACCTGCGGCCTCGAACGAGCCGCCGAAAAAGCCCGGCGGCGGCAAGCCGACGCTGCGGCGCGTGAAATAATCCGTTTATGCAACTCTTGGAGCGCACATGAAACGCAAGTACGGCGCCGCGCGCGCCAGCGAATCCCTCGCCGAGCGGCGCATGCGCGAGGCCGCCGCGGCGGCCGGCGACAACAGCTTCAATTTCGGCACCAAGTTGAAGCGCGGCTCGCCCACGCGCGGCAAGAAGCGCGGCCGGGTGTACCGCATCAAGTAGCGCCGAGCCGGCCTGGCGCTAGAATCCGGCCTGGGCCGCTTTAGCTCAGTGGTAGAGCAACCGCCTTGTAAGCGGTAGGTCGTCTGTTCAATCCAGACAAGCGGCACCACGCAACGCGGTAGCTTGGCATGCAGCGGCGCGGCGCCGGCGGCGCGGCTGCGACCTACCCACAACGCGAATCCCTCGCCCCCGCATCGTGCGCGACACCCTCATTTCCCTGCGCGAGCTGCTGCTGACCGCGCTGCCGTTCGTCGCGCTTGCGCTCGCGCTGCTCGTGGTGGCCTACATCGTGCTCGAGCCGGCACCCCCCAAGCGCACGGTGCTCGCCACCGGACCCGAGCAAAGCGCCGCCGCCGAATTCGGCAAGCGCTACGCGGGCGAGCTGAAGCGCTACGGCATCGAAGTGGTGCTGCGCACCACGCGCGGCTCGTTCGACAACCTCGCGTTGCTGCGCGACACGGCCGAGGACGTGGATTTCGCGTTCGTGCAGGGTGGCGCGAGCGGGGCGTTGCATGGGATCGACGAAGTCCGCGCGGGCGTGCCGCTCGTCTCGGTGGGCGGCGTGTTCTACGAACCGGTGTGGGTGTTCTACCGCGACGCTGCCGCGAGCCGCCTGTCGCGGGGCACGCTCGGTGAGCTCAAGCAGCTGAGCGGGTGGCGGGTGAGCGTCGGCGCCGAAGGCAGCGGCATGCCGGGGCTGCTCGGCAAGCTGCTCGCCGCC
>JBFFZT010000132.1:0-5665 GCA_041568535.1 Burkholderiales bacterium
GCTCGCCGCGCTGTACGGCGAGCTGCCCGGGATGGAGCCGCCCGCGCGCGGCGACGAGGCGCGGCGGCGCATCGAGCGCGCGGAGAAGTGGCTGCTCGACCACGAGTCGGATCCGCAGCTGCTGGCCGCGCTGGGGCGGCTGTGCGCGCACGCCGAGCTCTGGGGCAAGGCGCAGACCTACCTGGAGACGAGCCTCTCGTTCGAGGAGTCGCGCGCCACCCACCTGGAGCTCGCGCGCCTGCTCGATCGGCTGGAGCGCGGCGCAGACGCGCAGCAGCATTACCGGCGCGCGGCCGAGCTGCCCTAGATCCAGTCCCGCGGCCTGAGGAAGTCCGTGGTCAGCTTTTCCTCGGGCGTGCCGGGCTCGGGCCGCCAGTCGTAGCGCCACGCCACGCGCGGCGGCAGCGACATGAGGATCGCCTCGGTGCGCCCGCCCGATTGCAGTCCGAACAGTGTCCCGCGGTCGTACACCAGGTTGAACTCCACGTAGCGCCCGCGCCGGTAGGCCTGGAACGCGCGCTCGCGCTCGCCGTAGGCAGTGTCGCGCCGGCGCTCGAGGATCGGCAGGTAGGCGGGGAGGAAATGGTCGCCCACGGAGCGCACGAGCGCGAAGCACGCCTCGAAATCGGGCTCGTTCAGGTCGTCGAAGAAGATGCCGCCGACGCCGCGCGGCTCCTGTCGGTGCTTCAGGTAGAAGTACTCGTCGCACCATTGCTTGAAGCGCGGATACTGCGGGCCGACGGCGGCCCTGCACGTCGCATGGAAGTGTCGCGCGTCCTCCTCGAACCCGTAATAGGGCGTGAGATCCATGCCGCCGCCGAACCACCAGACGTCGCCGGCGGCGAAGCAGCGCACGTTCAGGTGCACGGTGGGGCAGTAGGGGTTCCTGGGGTGCAGGACGAGCGACACGCCCATCGCCTCGAAGGCGCGCCCCGCGAGCTGGGGGCGCGAGGCGCTCGCCGAGGGCGGCAGGCGCGCGCCCTGCACCCGGGAGAAGTTGACGCCGCCGCGCTCGAGGAGCGCGCCGTCCTCGAGGACGCGGGCGACGCCGCCGCCGCCTTCGGGCCGCGTCCAGCGGTCCTCGCGGAAGCGCCCGCCGTCGAGCGCCTCCAGCGCGGCGACGATCGCCGCCTGCAGGCCGAGGAAGTAGTCGCTGACGGCCGCGAGGTTCACTTCTT
The DNA here is from genome assembly GCA_041568535.1 of Burkholderiales bacterium. Classification (GTDB taxonomy): domain Bacteria; phylum Pseudomonadota; class Gammaproteobacteria; order Burkholderiales; family SG8-39; genus JAABQT01. Next base: position 1,179 of record JBFFZT010000132.1, read on the forward strand.
CAGCGCGCGGTGGCCGATGTCTTTTCTGTACTGCATGCCGTCGAAACGGATGCGCTCCACGGCTTCGTAGGCGCGGCTGCGCGCGGCGCGCAGGTTGTCGCCGAGCGCGGTGACGCACAGCACGCGCCCGCCACTGGTGAGCAGATCGCCGCCCGCGGCGCGCGTGCCGGCCTGGAACACGCGGCAATCTGCCGCGGGCGCGGGAATGCCCGCGATGCGATCGCCCTTTCTCGGCTGCTCCGGGTAGCCGTGCGCCGCGAGCACCACGCCGAGCGCGGCGCGCCGGTCCCACTCGGCTTCCGCGTCGCCGAGCCTGCCCTCGAGCGCGGTATCGAGCAGCGCGAGCAGGTCGGATTTCAGCCGCAGCAGGATCGGTTGCGCCTCCGGGTCGCCGAGGCGGCAGTTGAACTCCAGCGTCTTCGGCGTCCCCACGGCGTCGATCATCAGCCCCGCGTACAGGAACCCCGTGTAGGGCGTGCCATCCTTCGCCATGCCGGCGATCGCCGGCTGGATGATCTCGCGCATGACGCGCGCGTGCACCTTGGGCGTGACCACGGGCGCCGGGGAGTAGGCGCCCATGCCGCCGGTGTTGGGGCCGGCATCGCCGTCGCGCAGGCGCTTGTGATCCTGGCTGGTGGCGAGCGCGAGCGCGTGCGCGCCGTCGGCGAGGACGATGAAGCTCGCTTCTTCGCCCTGCAGGCACTCCTCGATCACCAGCTTGCCGCCGAGCCTGTCGATCGCCTCGTGCGCCTCGGCGACCGACTGCGCCACCACCACGCCCTTGCCGGCGGCGAGACCATCGGCCTTCACTACGATCGGCGCCCCTTCCTTCTCGACGTAGGCTTTCGCTGCCGCCGCGTCTTCGAACGTGGCGTGGCGAGCGGTGGGAATGCCGTGGCGCACCATGAAGCGTTTGGCGAAATCCTTCGAGCTTTCCAGCTGCGCGGCGGCGCGCGTCGGCCCGAAGATGCGCAGGCCCGCCTCGCGGAACGCGTCCACCACGCCGTCGGCGAGCGGTGCCTCGGGGCCGACCACCGTGAGGTAGATGCTTTCCTTCTTCGCGAAGGCGACGAGCTCGGGGATCGCCTCGAGCGGCACGTTCTGCGCGTCGGGCTCCGCGGCGGTGCCGCCGTTGCCGGGCGCCACGTACACCTTCTGCACGCGCGGGCTCTGCGACAGCTTCCACGCCAAGGCATGCTCGCGGCCGCCGCCGCCGATGACGAGAAGCTTCATTAGTGGCGGAAGTGCCGCACCCCGGTGAACACCATCGCCACCTTGCGCGCGTCGGCCGCGGCGATCACTTCGTCGTCGCGCACGCTGCCGCCGGGCTGGATTACGGCCACCGCGCCCGCCTTGGCCACCGCGTCGAGACCGTCGCGGAACGGAAAGAAGGCATCGGAGGCGGCGACCGAGCCCCTGAGCGAAAGGCCGGCGGCCTTCGCCTTGATCGCCGCGATGCGCGCGCTGTCGATGCGGCTCATCTGCCCCGCGCCCACCCCCAGCGTCATGCCGCCTTTCACGAACACGATGGCATTGGACTTCACGAACTTGGCGACGCGCCAGGCAAACAGCAGGTCGGCGAGCTGCGCCTTGCCCGGTTTCCGCTTTGTCACCGCCTTCAGATCGGCGGCCGTGAGCTCATGCGCGTCCGCGCTCTGCGCGAGCAGCCCGCCGCCCACGCGCTTGAGATCCAGCGCGTTGGGCGCGCGCGCGAGCGGCACTTCCAGCACGCGCAGGTTGGCCTTCTTCGCGAACGCCGCGCGCGCGCCGGCGTCGACGCGCGGCGCGATGATCACTTCGGCGAACTGCTTGCCGACCTGCGCCGCGGCCGCGCCGTCGAGCACGCGGTTGAAGGCGATGATGCCGCCGAAGGCCGAGGTCGGATCGGTCTTGAACGCCTTGCGGTAGGCCTCGAGCGCGCTCTTGCCCAGCGCGGCGCCGCACGGATTGGCGTGCTTGACGATGACGCAGGCGGGCTCGGCGAAGCCCTTCACGCACTCCCACGCGGCGTCGGCGTCGGCGACGTTGTTGTAGGACAGCGCCTTGCCCTGCAGCTGGCGGTAGCCGGCGATGCCGCCCGGCCGCGCCTCGGCGTCGCGGTAGAAGGCGGCGGCCTGGTGCGGGTTTTCGCCGTAACGCATGTCCTGCAGCTTGGCGAACTGCAGGCTGAGCACGCCGGGAAAAGCGCCGCGCGCGCCTTGCGCGTCGAGCGCGGAGAGGTAGTTGGCGATGGCGCCGTCGTACGCGGCGGTGTGCGCGAAAGCCTTGGTGGCGAGCGCGAATCGCGTGGCCGCCGAGACTTCGCCCGTCGCACGCAGTTCTTCCAGCACCCGTGCGTAGTCGGCGGGATCCACCACCACCGCGACCGCGGCGTGGTTCTTGGCCGCCGAGCGCAGCATCGCCGGCCCGCCGATGTCGATGTTCTCGATGGCGTCCTCCAGCCGGCTGTCGGGATCGGCCACCGTGGCCTGGAACGGATACAGGTTGACCACCACCAGGTCGATCGGCGCGATGCCGGCGCGCTCGATCGCCGCCATGTGCGCCGGCGCATCGCGGCGCGCCAGGATGCCGCCGTGGATCTTCGGGTGCAGGGTCTTCACCCGCCCGTCGAGCATCTCGGGAAAGCCGGTGTGCGCCGACACTTCGGTCGCCGCCACGCCTTCCTTCTCCAGGAGCTTGGCCGTGCCGCCGGTCGACAGGATCTCGACGCCCAGGCCCGCAAGTGCGCGTGCGAACTCGGCGATCCCCGACTTGTCCGAGACGCTGACGAGCGCCCGCTTGAGCTTGCTCACCCTTTGATGCGCAGCTGCTGCATCTTCTTGCGCAGCGTGTTGCGGTCGATGCCGAGCATGGCGGCGGCGCGCGACTGGTTGCCCTCGGTGCGGCCGAGCACCACCTCGATCATCGGCTTCTCGACGTTTTTCAGCACCATGTCGTAGATGGCGGTCGGGTGCTCGCCGTCCATGTCCTTGAAGTAGCGCTCGAGCGAGCGCCGGACCGCGTCGCCGAGTTCGCTGCCGCGGCTCATGCGGCGAGCCTCGCGAAGTAGTCGTTCACCGCCGTGCGCTGCAGCGCCGCCTGCTCGAGCCGCACCACGGCCTGGCGGAAGCGCTCGCCCTCGGGCAGCGCCTTCGTGTACCAGCCGAGGTGCTTGCGCGCCACGCGCAGGCCCTGCTCCTCGCCGTAGAGCGCGTACAGGCCGTCGAGGTGCTCGCGCACCACGGCCTCGACCTCGGCGGGCGACGGCGGCGCGAGCTGCGCGCCGGTGGCGAGGAAGTGCTCGATCTCGCGGAAGATCCAGGGCCGGCCGAAAGCCGCGCGCCCGATCATCAGGCCGTCCGCGCCGGTGCGCGCGAGCACGTCGCGCGCTTCTTGCGGCGTCTCGATGTCGCCGTTGGCGATCACCGGCAGGCGCACGCGCGCCTTCACCTCGGCGATGGTGTCGTATTCGGCGTGCCCGGCGAAGCCGCAGGCGCGCGTGCGGCCGTGGATCGCGAGCAGCTGCACGCCGCAGTCCTCGGCGATCTTCGCGATGCGCACGGCGTTGCGCCGATCCGGGGCCGGCCCGGTGCGGATCTTCAGTGTCACTGGCACCACGACCGCGGCGATCACCGCCTCGAGGATGCGCGCCACCAGCGCTTCGTTCTCCAGGAGCGCCGAGCCCGCGTACACGTTGCAGACCTTCTTCGCCGGGCAGCCCATGTTGATGTCGATGATCTGCGCGCCGCGCTCCACGTTGTAGCGCGCCGCATCGGCCATCATCGCCGGCTCGGCGCCGGCGATCTGCACCGACACCGGGCCCGGCTCGCCGGCGTGGTCCAGGCGCAGCAGCGACTTTCTCGAGCCGCGCAGCTCGGGACGCGAGGACACCATCTCGGAGATCGCGAGGCCGGCGCCGTAGCGCCGGGCAAGGATGCGGAACGGCCGGTCGGTCACGCCCGCCATCGGGGCGGCGAACAACGCATTGCGCAGGACGTGCGCGCCGATCTGCATGGGACGTTCAGGGTTCCGATCGCGAAGGGAAACAAAATTCTATAAAAGTTCAGGGCAGCGCGGAAGGCCCGAAGATCATGCGCCGCGCAAAAAAGCGGCGCGCCGGCGGCAGGAGGTCAAGGCCGGTCAGGACGGCGCTGCGCGCGGCGCGCGCGAGCGGGTGCGCGCCGAGAAAGGCGCGCGCCAGCAGCTCGGTGACGCCGATGGTCGCCGCGGCGTCGAAGCGGCGCTGCGCGGCGAAGCCGGCGAGCACGCTTGCATCGCCCGCGTCCGCGGCCTGATGCAAGGTCTGCGCCAGGTCCCAGGCATCGCGCAGTCCGAGGTTGAGCCCCTGGCCGGCCACCGGGTGCAGTGTCTGCGCGGCGTTGCCGATGTACACCTCGCGCCCCTCGACGCGCGAGGCGCGCAGGCGCATCGCCAGCGGCACCTGCGCGCGCTCGTGCACGGCGACAAAGCGCCCGGCTCGCTCGCCGCAGGCGTCCTGCAGGCTTGCA
>JBFFZT010000133.1:0-5652 GCA_041568535.1 Burkholderiales bacterium
CCGGCAAGACCAACACGCTCGCGCATCGTGTCGCGCACCTCGTGCTCGAGGGCGTGAGCCCGGAGCGCATCCTGCTGCTCACGTTTACGCGCCGCGCCGCGGCCGAGATGACGCGCCGCGCGCAGTCGATCGTCGCCGCCGCGCTCGGTGAGAAATCCGCGGGCGCGGCGCCGGCCGTCAAGCTGCCCTGGTCGGGGACGTTCCACTCGATCGCGAACCGCCTGATCCGGCGTCATGCCGCGCGGCTCGGGCTGGATGCGAGCTTCAGCGTGCTCGACCGCGGCGACGCCGCCGACCTGATGGACGTGGTGCGCCACGAGCTCGGCCTCTCGAAGACCGAGAAGCGCTTTCCGCGCAAGGACACCTGCGTCGCCATCTACTCGCACCGCGTCAACACGCAGGGCACGCTCGAGAACTCGCTCAAGGATTCGTTTCCCTGGTGCGCGGAGTGGGAGGGCGAGCTGAAGAAGCTGTTCGCGGCCTACGTGGAGCGAAAGCTTGCGCACCAGGCGCTCGACTACGACGACCTGCTGCTCTACTGGCACGCGATGATGCAGGACGAGGCGCTCGCCAATGAGATCGGCGCCGCCTGGGACCACGTGCTGGTCGACGAGTACCAGGACACCAACGTCCTGCAGGCCGAGATCCTCGCGCGCGTGAAGCCCGACGGGCGCGGCCTCACCGTGGTGGGCGACGACGCGCAGTCGATCTACTCGTTTCGCGCGGCGACGGTGGAGAACATCCTGTCGTTCGAAGCGCGCTTTGGCGCAAGCGTGGTGACGCTGGAGGCGAACTACCGCTCGACGCAGCCGGTGCTCGACGCGGCGAACGCGCTGATGCGCGAGGCGGACCGCCAGTACCAGAAGGAGCTGCGCGCCTCGAAAGGCGAAGGGCCGAGGCCGCGCCTCGTTACCGTGGCGGACGACGCCGCGCAGGCGAACTACGTCGTGACGCGCGTGCTGGAAGCGCGCGAGGAGGGCACCGACCTCAAGCGCCAGGCGGTGCTCTTCAGGAGCTCGCACCACTCCGACGTGCTCGAGCTGGAGCTCGTGAAGCGCAACATCCCCTACGTGAAGTACGGCGGCCTGAAATTCCTCGAAGCCGCGCACGTGAAGGACGCGCTCGCGGTGCTGCGCTGGGCCGACAACCCGAAAAACCGCGTCGCCGCCTGGCGCGCGCTGCAGCTGCCGCCCGGCGTGGGGCCGAAAGGCGCGGCGCGCGCCTGGACCGCGTTCGAAGCCTCGAGCCACGCGTGGGCGGCGCTGAAGACGGCGTCGAAGGAATTCGACCAGCTCCTGTGCGGCCTCGCCGACCCGACGACGCCCTGGTCGGGCCAGATGCAGCGTGTGCGCGAGTGGTACGCGCCGATCCTGGAGCGCCTGTACGACGCGCCCGATGTGCGCGCGGGCGACCTGGTGCAGCTCGAGCGCATCGCCACCACCTACGGCACGCGCGAAGCCTTCCTCACCGAGCTTGCGCTCGATCCGCCGCAGGCCACCTCCGACCTCGCGGGGGACGCTGCGCTCGACGAGGACTACCTGATCCTGTCCACCGTGCACTCGGCGAAGGGCCAGGAGTGGGACGCGGTGTACCTGCTGCACGTCACCGACGGCAACTTCCCCAACGAGTTCGCCACCGGCAAGCCCGAGGCGATCGAGGAGGAGCGGCGCCTGCTCTACGTCGCCATGACGCGCGCGAAGACCCGGCTCGATCTCGTCTCCCCGCTCAAGTACTACGTCACGCAGCAGTCGCGCATGGGCGACCGGCACGTCTACGGCGCGAAGAGCCGCTTTCTCACCAAGGCGGTGATGGCTTGCCTGGAGCCGATTGCGTACGGCGAACCGCCGGAAACGGCAAGCGCCGCCGCGAACGTGTCGCCGGTAGACGTCGCATCGAGACTGCGGGATATGTGGGCGTAGCTAAATGGGGTCTGACCCCATTTAGAATCCAAGGCATGGCGAAGGCTCCGCAGATCCAGCCCTCGGTGTTCGCGAGCGTGGTGTTCCTCAAGGTGCACGATTTCGGCCGCCGCGCGGTGGTCGAGCAGACGCGCCTGCGGGCGCAGCTCGAAGCGGTGGTGGCGGTGGTGCTGCCCGAGCTGAAGGAGGACGCGCGCATCGTGCTCGACGCCGCCGACGGCGTCGCGCTCGTGGTGCTCGACGACCCGCGCGGCGCGCTGCGCCTCGCCGAGCGCACGCTCGCCGCCGGCGCGGCGGGGCTGCCGCTGTCCATCGGCATCAACCACGGCGCCGTGAAGCAATCGGGCAAGGGCAAGAACGAGGGGCTGCTCGGCGACGGCATCGCGGTGGCCGCGGCGATCGCCGAGCTCGCCGGGCCGCAGAAGCTGCTGCTCACGCGCGACTTCCGCCAGGCGCTGGAAGACGCCGCGCCGGGCGCGGAAAGCGTGCTTACCGGCGCCGGCACGCACACCGACTCGAGCCTGCGCGCGCACCAGTTGTATCGCCCCGATCCGCGCGGCGCGGCGCGCCGCGGCGCGCGCTACGCCGCGGCCACCGTCGCGGCGGTGATCGCGCTCGCCGGCGCGGGCGTCGCCTACCGCATCTCGATCGAGGGCGCGGACCGCTACGCGAAGCGCATGAGCGCGCAGGCGATGCACGTGGTGCAGCTGCTGCGCTACGGCCCGCCGCCGGCGCCGCCCGCGCCCCTCGCCAAGCCGCGGAGCCGCTAGATGGCGAAGAAGAAGGACAACCGCATCGGCCGCTACCGCATCCTCGACGAGCTCGGGCGCGGCGCCATGGGCATCGTGTACCGCGCCGAGGACCCCTCGCTCGACCGCATCGTCGCGCTGAAGACCATCTCGCTCAGCGAAGCCGACGAGGACCGCAAGGCCTACGAGAAGCGCTTCCTGCTCGAAGCCAAGGCCGCGGGCAAGCTCACGCACCCCAACATCGTCACCATCTTCGACTACGGCGAGGAGGAGGACATCGCCTACATGGCGATGGAGCTGCTCGAGGGCCAGGACCTGCGCGCGCGCCTGCGCCAGGGCGAGATCCCGCCGATGGAGGCCGTGGAGATCGCGCTGCAGGTCGCCGACGGCCTGGGGTTCGCGCACGAGTTCGGCGTCGTGCACCGCGACGTGAAGCCCGGCAACATCATGCTGCTCGAGCGCGGCGCGGTGAAGATCATGGACTTCGGCATCGCGCGCATGCGCCACGCCGACAGCTCGAAGACCAGCACCGGCATGGTGCTCGGCACGCCGCGCTACATGTCGCCCGAGCAGATCAGCGGCCAGCCGGTCGACCAGCGCTCGGACATCTTTTCCCTGGGCACCGTGCTCTACGAGATGCTGACGCAGACGACGCTGTTCGCCGGCCTGGACGTGAACCAGATCGCGCACAGCGTCACCAGCACCGAGCCCGCGCCGCCTTCGCGCGCCCACCCGGGGCTGCCGCAGATGCTCGACTTCATCGTCGCGCGCGCGCTGAAGAAGGACCCCTCGGTGCGCTACCAGGACGCCTACGAGATGGCCGCCGACCTGAGAGACGTCCTTGCCGAGATGCGCGGGCGCGCCCCCGGGCGCGGCCGCGGCGACGAGGGCGAGAAGACGCAGACGCTGAAGATCCAGGCGGGCGCGGAGAAGCTGCCGGTGGCGCCGGCGGCCAACGCCATCGCGCGCGAGACGCGCCTGCCGCTCTCGCAGGTGTTCCACAGCGACGGGGCGCTCGAGCGCGTCGCGGCGCGCGCCAATCGCGAGCGCTTCACCGTGCCGCCGAAGCCCGTGGGGTTGTTCCGGCGCCTGCTGCAGGACCGGTTGCCGCGGCGCTTGCTGGCTGCGGCGGTGCTCGCTACGCTTGCGGGGGGGTGGATCGCGGCGGGGTAGGCGCCGGCGACGCGAACGCGTCGGTGCCTTCGTTCTTCGCCTTTAAATACATCTCGCCTTTTCTGGCGGGAAGATTCACCCCGCCAGAAAAGGCGAGACCATAGGGAACCGAGCGTAGGCTCCGACGCGTTGCCGTCGCCGGAGCGAAGCCTACGCCGCCTGCTTCAGAGACAGCGCCTTGTCCGTCGCTTCCCAGGTGAACTCGGGCTCTTCGCGCCCGAAGTGGCCGTAGGCGGCGGTTTTCTCGTAGATCGGGCGCAAGAGATCCAGCATCTTGATGATGCCGCGCGGCCTGAGGTCGAAGTTCGCCTGCACCAGCGCCGCGAGCTTGTCGTCGGCGATCTTGCCCGTGCCCTGCGTGGTCACCATGATGCTGGTGGGCTGCGCCACGCCGATGGCGTAGGACACCTGCACCAGGCACTTGGAGGCGAGCCCGGCGGCGACGATGTTCTTGGCCACGTAGCGCGCCGCGTAGGCGGCCGAGCGGTCCACCTTCGAGGGGTCCTTGCCCGAAAACGCGCCGCCGCCGTGCGGCGCCGAGCCGCCGTAGGTGTCGACGATGATCTTGCGGCCGGTGAGGCCGCAGTCGCCCTTGGGGCCGCCGATCTCGAACGCGCCGGTGGGGTTGACGAGGAAGTTGAGCTTGCCCTTCACGTAGTTCTTCGGCAGCACCGGCTTGATGATCTGCTCGATCACCGCCTCTTCGAGCGCCTTGCCCGACATGCTGGGCGCGTGCTGCGTGGAGAGGACCACGGTGTCGATCGAGTCGGGCTTGCCGTTCACGTATTTCACCGTGACCTGGGACTTGGCGTCGGGCCGCAGCCACGCCATGCGCCCGTCGCGGCGCAGCTCGGCCTGGCGCTCGACCAGGCGGTGCGAGAGGTAGATGGCGAGCGGCATCAGGCCCGGGGTCTCGTCGCAGGCGTAGCCGAACATCAGGCCCTGGTCGCCCGCGCCCTGGTCCATGTCGACCTTGCGGTTCACGCCCTGGGCGATGTGCGGGGACTGCTCGCCGTAGGCCACCACCACGGTGCAGCCCTTGGCGTCGAAGCCGATCTCCGGATCGGTGTAGCCGATGCGCTTGATGGTGTTGCGCGCAATCTCCTGGTAATCGACGTGCGCCTCGCGCTTCTTCGTGATCTCGCCGGCGAGCACCACGAGGTTGTCCTTGACCAGGGTCTCGGCGGCGACGCGCGCGCTCGTGTCCTGGCTTAGAATCGCGTCGAGGACCGCGTCCGAGATCTGGTCCGCCACCTTGTCCGGATGGCCCTCGGACACCGATTCAGAAGTAAAAAGATAATCGCTCATCGTCCAATCCGTCGCCCCGGTCGCCTGAAAAAAATCGGCTGCAAGGATATCAGATGATGCCCCTGCTGGCGCGGCTTCCGCTGCGCGTGCTGCATGCGTTGGGCGGCGCGCTCGGCTGGGCGATATACCTGCTTTCCCCCGCGTACCGCGCGCGCTTGCGCGCCAACCTGGCGCAGGCGGGGTACGCGGACGCCGCGACGCGCCGCGCCACGATCGCCGAGACCGGCCGCATGGTGGCCGAGGCGCCCAAGCTCTGGCTGCGGCCGCGCGAAGAGGCGATGGCGCTGGTGCGCCGCGTCGAGGGGCTGGAGGCCGCTGCCGCCGCGCGCGCCGCGGGCAAGGGCATGGTCTTTCTCACGCCGCACTACGGCTGCTTCGAGATCACCGCGCACGTGGTGGCCGAATCCGGCCCGCTCACCGTGCTCTCCCGCCCGGCAAGGAGCGAAGGCCTCGCGCGCATGATGCAAACGGGGCGCGCGCGCGGCAACGTCACGCTCGCCGCG
>JBFFZT010000134.1:0-5614 GCA_041568535.1 Burkholderiales bacterium
CGTCGCCGCGCAGCGCCGCATCCGCCGCGGCGCGATCGTGCGCTTGCGCGCGCTCGACGCCAAGAGCTGGGAGATCGTGCAGCTGCCCGAGGCCGAGGCCGCATTCATCGCCATGGACCCGGGCGACGGCGCCATCCGCGCACTGGTGGGGGGCTTCCAGTACTACCGCAGCAAGTTCAACCACGTCACGCAAGCATGGCGTCAGGCCGGCTCCGCGTTCAAGCCCTTCATCTACTCGGCGGCGCTCGAGCGCGGCTTTACCGCGGCCACGGTGGTGCCCGACGAGCCGATCGCGATCGAGGCCGACGTCACCGGCAGCCAGCGCTGGGAGCCGAAGAACTTCGACGGCAAGTTCGAGGGCCCGATGCGGCTGCGCACGGCGCTGGTGAAGTCGAAGAACATGGTTTCGATCCGCGTGCTCGACGCCATCGGCGTGAAGTACGCGCAGGATTACGTCACGCGCTTCGGCTTCGACCCGGAGCGCCATCCGCCCTACCTCACCATGGCGCTCGGCTCGGGCACCGTCACGCCCTGGCAGATGGCGCGCGCCTACGCGGTGTTCGCCAACGGCGGCTACCTGATCCAGCCGTACTTCATCCAGAAGATCGTGGATGACCGCGGCAATCCGCTCGGCGTGGCGCGCCCGCAGCGCGCCGGCGACGAGTCGCTGCGCGTCATCGATACGCGCAACGCCTTCATCATGGACAGCCTGATGCAGGACGTGGCGCGCGTCGGCACCGCGGCGCGCGCCGCAAGCCTCGGTCGCAAGGACGTGGCCGGCAAGACCGGCACCACCAACGAGTTCATCGACGCCTGGTTCGCCGGCTACCTGCCCGGTCTGGTGGGGGTGTCCTGGGTCGGCTTCGATCAACCGCGATCGCTGGGGCGCAACCAGACCGGGGGCCTGGTCGCGCTGCCGGTCTGGGTGGGTTACATGGAACGGGTGCAAAAAGCCATCCCGGAGATGCAGCGCATCGTGCCCGACGGCGTGGTGACCGCGGAAACGTACAGCCTCGACCCGGAGACGCTCGGCCAGATCAAGCATCTGCCCGAGTACTTCTACCGCGAGTTCGTGCCGAAGGACGATACGCCGCCGTTCCCGCTCCTGCCGGTGTTCGTGCCGCCGCCGGAGAACCCCGCCGCGCCGGGCCTGCCGGGCCTGCCGGGCACGCTGGGCACACCGGGCGCAACGGGCACAACGGGCACAGCGCCGCCGCCAGGCTCGCCCTCGCCGCAGTTCCTGCCGCCGCTGGTACCGCGTCCGGCGCCGGCCGCGCCACCGCCGGCACGCTAGGCCGGCGCGAGGATCACCGGCGTGGCGCCCTGCGCCGACACGAGTCGCGACAGCGCCGCGTAGAGCTCCGCGCCGTCGCGCGTATCGCGCCAGGCTTTGCCGTCATGCCGGAAATGGAATCCACCCGACTTCGCCGCCACCCAGATTTCGCGCGCGGCCGTATGGCGGTTGATGATCATCTTCGTGCCGTCGGCGAACTCGATCTCGAGCACGCCCGCGCCCTTGGCCTGGATATCGGCATCCAGTCCGCTTCTGTCGATGGCGCGCTCCAGCGCCGCGAGCGTGGCATCGGCCAGCGACTCAAACTCTGCGTCGGTCATGCGCGGGTTCCCTGATAACATGGCCATTTTAGCCGCCGCCGGATGCGTTCTCGCGCCTTAGTTGTTGCCACCGCCGTGCTGCTCGTCGCGGCCTGCGGGCAGCGCGGGCCGCTGTACCTGCGCGAGCGGCCGCCGCCCGGCGTCAACCCCCCCAAGGCCGAGCCCTACCAGCCGGTGCCGTACCCCGCGGACGCCGAGCGCGTCCCCGAGAAGAAGTAGCACCCGCATGGAATTCGCGTACCGCAGCGGCGCGCTGTGCGCCGAACAGGTGCCGCTCGAGGAGATCGCGCGGCGTTTCGGCACGCCCAGCTTCGTCTACTCGCGCGCGGCGATCGAGCGCCAGTACCGCGCCTACACGCAGGCGCTCGGCGCGCACCCTTCGCTCGTGGCGTACTCCGTCAAGGCCAATTCGAACCTCGCGATCCTCGCCCTCATGGCGCGGCTCGGCGCCGGCTTCGACATCGTCTCGGGGGGCGAGCTGGCGCGCGTGCTCGCCGCGGGCGGCAACGCGCGCAAGATTCTGTTTTCCGGTATCGGCAAGACCGAGGACGAAATCGCGCAGGCCCTGCAGGCGGGGATTCTGTGCCTCAACGTCGAATCCGAGGCCGAACTCGAGCGCGTCGACGCCGTCGCCGCGCGCCTTGGCAGGCGCGCGCCGATCGCCCTGCGCATCAATCCGGACATCGATGCGAAGACCCACCCCCACATCTCCACCGGCCTGCAACGCAGCAAGTTCGGCGTGCCGCACGCCGAGGCGGAGCGGCTGTACCGCGAGGCCGCGCGCCGCGCGCACCTCGAGCCGGTCGGCATCGGCTGCCATATCGGCTCGCTCCTCGCGGATCCCGCGCCCTGGGTGGCGGCCGCGGCGCGCGTCATCGAGCTGGCGGACCGCATCGAGCGCGGCGGCATCGCGCTCAAGCATATCGACGTCGGCGGCGGCATCGGCATCCGCTACCGCGACGAGGCGCAACACTCCATCGAGGAGTTCGTGGGCGGCGCGCTGCGCGCGCTCGGCGCGCGGCAGCAGACCCTGATCGTCGATCCGGGCCGCTCCATCGTCGGCAACGCGGGCGTGCTGCTGACCCGCGTGCAATACGTCAAGCCCGGCGCGGCGAAGAACTTCCTGGTGGTGGACGCGGCCATGAACGATCTGATCCGCCCGGCGCTGTACGATGCCTGGCACGACGTGCGCGCGGTGCGCGAGCCGCCGGCCGCCGCCGCGAGCGCCGTCTACGACGTCGTCGGCCCCGTGTGCGAGAGCGCGGACTTCCTCGCCCGCGACCGCGCACTCGCGGCGAACGCTGGCGAGCTGCTGGCGGTCATGTCGGCCGGCGCCTACGGCATGAGCATGAGCTCAAACTACAACTCGCGGCCGCGTGCCGCAGAGGTGATGGTAGACGGCGCCGGCGCGCACCTCGTGCGCCGCCGCGAAGACCTGCCGGAGCTGTTTGCGCTCGAGCGCATCCCGGCATGGTGAGACGGCACAACCACAAGGGTCCCCATGACTGAGACGCAAAACCTCGCCGTATTCTGCGATTTCGAGAACATCGCCCTGGGCGTGCGCGACGCCAAGTACGAGAAGTTCGACATCGGCCGCGTGCTGGAGAAGCTCCTGCTCAAGGGCTCGATCGTGGTGAAGAAGGCGTACTGCGACTGGGACCGCTACAAGGAGTTCAAGTCCGCGATGCACGCCGCGGCCTTCGAGCTGATCGAGATCCCGCACCGCAGTCAGTCCGGGAAGAACTCCGCCGACATCCGCATGGTCGTGGACGCGCTGGATCTCTGCTACACCAAGGAGCACGTCGACACCTTCGTCGTGGTGAGCGGCGACTCCGACTTCTCGCCGCTGGTGTCCAAGCTGCGCGAGAACGCGAAGACCGTGATCGGCGTCGGGGTGAAGAACTCGTCGTCCGACCTGCTGATCTCCAACTGCGACGAGTTCATCTACTACGACGACCTGGTGCGCGAGGACGAGGCCAAGCGCCGCGCGGCCAAGAAGCGCCGCGAGGCGCGCCCGGCCGGCGCTGCGAAGGAAGCCGCGCCGAGCGACGACAAGAAGCAGGAAGCCTTCGACCTGGTGATCGAGACGCTGCAGGCACTGATCGCCGAGCGCGGCGAAGGCGAGAAGATCTGGGGCTCGATGGTCAAGCAGGCGCTCAAGCGCCGCAAGCCCGGGTTCAACGAGTCCTACTACGGCTTCAAGGCCTTCTCAGACCTGCTCGAGGACCTGCAGAACCGCAAGCTGCTTGCGCTCGAGTACGACGAGAAGTCCGGCGGCTACCTGATCCGTCCGGCCCACGGCGGCTGAGGCGCCTCAGGGATTGAGCTGCCGGTAGACCTCGTTGGCGAGCCGCAGCAGCTCCTCGCGCTCGAGGTCCGCCGACGACAGGGCGTAGCCGAACTTGCGGTCAATCCAGTAGAACACGCGCACATTGCCCTCGCGCGCGAAGCGGAATGCCGTCTCGCGCTGATCGGGGCCCTCGGTGCGCACGTAGAGCGTTACGCGGCGCCCCGGCGCGCTCTGGTACATGAACTGCGCCACCGGCCCCGGATCGCGCGGCAGCAGCCGTCCACCCACCAGCGTCATGCCTTCGGCCTCGAGCCGCGGCGCGCGCACGTCGCCGCCGAGGCGCTTGGACAGCCACGCGACCAGGTGCTGCTCCTGGTCCGCGCCCACCTCGACGGGATGGCGCACCTCGGGCGCATAGGTAGCGTGCGCGAGCGCGGCGCGGCGCGCGAGCACCGGGATGTCCGGCTGCGCCAGTGTCGCCGGCGCGTACAGCGCATGCAGCTGCCAGCCCGCGACGCCGCCGATCGCCGCGCCCACCGCAATCCAGCCGGCGACCACGGCAGCGGCGCGCCAGCGCCGCCGGCGCTGCGCCGCGCCCTCGAGGTGCGCGGGTACCGGCTCGTCGAGCACCGGCTCGAAGTGCGCGCGCAGCTGCTCGTTGAGCGCGCGGTAGGCCGCCGCACGTTCCGCGTCCTCGGGGTGGGTTGCCAGCCAGGCCTCGACCTCGGCGCGTCGCCCTTCGGCGAGCCGGCCATCGGCCCAGGCGTGCAGGTCGGCTTCGCCGATCGAGTGTGTTTCTTGGCTCATTTCACCACTTGCAGCTTGCTGCCGCCCTTTCCGTGCATCAGTGCTCGCACCTTCTCCCGCGCGCGCGCCAGTCGCGACATCACCGTCCCGATCGGGATGCCGAGCACGCGCGCGGTTTCGTCGTAGCTCAGATCCTCGAGCGCCACCAGCAGCAGCACCTCGCGTTGCGCCGCAGGCAGCGCGGCGAGCGCGCGCTCGAGGTCGCGCACCAGAAGCGCGTCGCCCTGCACCGCACGCTGCGCAAGCTCGGGCATGTCTTCCTCCAGCGCCGTCGTCGGACGCGACGCGCGCACCTGATTGACATGCACGTTGTGCATCACCGTGAACAGCCAGGCGCGCAGGTCCGTGCCGGCGCGGTACAGGTGCAGCTTCGACCAAGCGCGCTCGAGCGTGTCCTGCACCAGGTCGTCCGCCGCGGCGCGCTCGCCGACCAGGGCCCGCGCGTAGCGCCGCAGGCGCGGGATCAATGCCACCAGGCTGACGGCGTCGCTCATCGGGCTGAACACTGCTCCGTATCCCACTATTCCGTCAACAAATGCATGGCCTTGGCGCTACTCCTCGGCAATCGGCGGCAGGGAGCGCAGGTAGGCGATCAGCGCGGCGAGGTCCTCGGGCGTCAGCTGGCTCGTGGTGTTGCGGATCACTTCACCCATCGTGTCGCCGGTCACGTCGCCGTCGGGCGTGAGGCCGAACGCGAGAAAGTCCTTCAGCTCCGCGTCGTTCCATTTCTTGAGCCGCGCCGGGGTGAGGTTCGGCGCGCCGCCGCCGTCCGCGAGCTCCGCCCCGCCGAACGCGCGGCTGCGATCGGGACCACCGAACAGGCCGCGCGGCGTGTGGCACTCGCCGCAGTGACCCAGGGCGTTGACCAGGTACGCGCCGCGCCGCGCCGCGGGCGTAGCCGCC
>JBFFZT010000135.1:0-5614 GCA_041568535.1 Burkholderiales bacterium
ACCACTCGAGCTGTCCCGAGCCCGGCATCGCGGGCCTCGCCGAGGTCGCCTCGGCGCCCTACCCCGATCCGACGCAGTTCGACCGGCGCAGCGACTACTACGACGCCAAGTCGACGCGCGCCGCGCCGCGCTGGGTGATGGTGGACGTGCGCGCGCTGAAGAAGACGCGCCTGCTGCCGATCGCCGAGCTGCGAAGCGAGAAGCCGCTTCGGGGCATGTGGCTGCTGCGTCCCGGCTCGCGGTTGTCGATCACCCCGGTGAGTGCCCCCGAGTGGCGCCACATCACCGGCAAGCTCCTTTGACCAACGACACGCTGCTGCGCGCGCTGGCGCGCGAGCCCACCGCGTACACGCCGGTGTGGCTCATGCGCCAGGCCGGACGCTACCTGCCCGAGTATCGCGCCACGCGCGAGCGCGCGGGCAGCTTCATGGCGCTCGCGCAGTCGCCCGCGCTGGCGACCGAAGTGACGCTGCAGCCGCTGGAGCGCTTCCCGCTCGACGCGGCGATCCTGTTCTCCGACATCCTCACGATCCCGGACGCGATGGGTCTCGGCCTGCAGTTCGCCGAAGGCGAAGGGCCGCGCTTCGCACGGCCGGTGCGCGACGAGGCGGCGGTGCGCGCGCTTGTGGCCCCGGATCCCGATGCCCGGCTGCGCTACGTGATCGATGCCGTACGAGAGATCCGCAAGGCGCTCGCCGGCCGCGTGCCGCTCATCGGCTTCGCCGGCAGCCCGTTCACGCTCGCCTGCTACATGGTCGAAGGCTCGGGCAGCGGCGACTGGCGCGCATTGAAGACGATGCTCTACGCGCGGCCCGACCTGCTGCATCGCATCCTCGAGGTGAATGCGCGCGCGGTCACCGACTACCTCAACGCCCAGATCGAAGCGGGCGCGCAGGTCGTGATGCTGTTCGATACCTGGGGCGGGCAGTTGAGCCATGCCGGGTACGAGGCGTTCTCGCTCGCCTACTCGCGGCGCGTCCTTTCCGGCCTGAAGCGCGAGCACGCGGGCCAGAAAGTGCCCACGATCCTTTTCACCAAAGGCGGCGGCGCCTGGCTGGAGGCGATGGCGGCGAGCGGTTGCGACGCCGTCGGCCTGGACTGGACCATCGATCCGGCCGCAGCGCGCGCACGCGTCGGCGCACGCGTCGCGCTGCAAGGCAATCTCGATCCCGCGGCGCTTTTCGCGCCGCCGGACGCGGTGCGCCGGGAAGTGCGGCACGTGCTTGACGCGTTCGGTTCCGCCCCCGGCCACATCTTCAACCTCGGGCACGGCATCTCGCAGCACACACCGGTCGAAAGCGTCGCCGCGCTCGTGGACGAAGTGCGCACTTACAGCAGTAAATTGCGCGAAGCCGCGAAATGAAGCGCTTGACTTATGCACAAAGACGCGTTCTCGCTCTGTAGAGAGAGCTTTTTTTCAGATTCTCCCCGCAGAGTTACGCAACCTGTTGAATTCACGGCGTAAAAGACGTGATCTGGGCGGGCGTGCCTCAGCGCACTCCGCCCCGCCGGGCTGCATGACGGGGACATGACCGGCTTATTCACATTGTTATCCACACCCTTGGCGCACAAGGAAAAATGCCTTTTCGCAGCAAGGGTTAGGCGCGCATCGGCGATGCGCCGGCGCAGCGCCGGGAGCCGCCGATGAGGGTGCTGCGGGTCGCACTCGACGTGCCGCTCGCCACGGTTTTCGACTACGCGCCCGCTGAAGACGACGCGGCGCGCGTCGGCGATCGCGTGGTCGTGCCGTTCGGCACGCGCTCGCGCGTGGGCGTGGTGATCGAGGAAGGCGACGGCAGCAAGATCGCCGCCGGGAAGCTGAGGCGCGTGGCGCGCGTGCTCGACGATGCGCCGCGGCTGCCCGCGCCGTGGCTGGAGCTCATGCGCTTTCTCGCCGCCTACTACCAGCGCCCGCTCGGCGAAACGGTGATCGGCGCGCTGCCGCCGCGGCTGCGCTCGCTCAAGCCGCTGCCGAAGAAAGTGCGCGAGCCTGCCGCGGCGCAGACCTCGTCGGCACGCTTCGTGTCGCAGCACGCACCGACGGCCGCCCAGGTCGACGCGATCGAACGCATCGGCGGCGCGCTCGGCACGTTCCGCGCGTTCCTGCTGCACGGCGTGACCGGGAGCGGCAAGACCGAGGTCTACCTGCGCCTCATCGCGCGCGTGCTGGAGCGCGGCGAGCAGGCCCTGGTGCTGGTGCCCGAGATCAGCCTGACGCCGCAGCTCGAGGCGCGATTCCAGGCCGCGTTTCCGGAAGCGCGCATCGCGTTGCTGCATAGCGCGCTGCAGGACGTGCCGCGCACGGCCGCCTGGCTCGCCGCCGCGCGCGGCGAGGCCGGGCTCGTGCTCGGCACGCGCCTCGCGGTCCTCACGCCCTTGCCCAGGCTCGCCCTCGTGGTGGTGGACGAAGAGCACGACACCTCGTTCAAGCAGCAGGAGGGCCTGCGCTACTCCGGCCGCGACGCCGCGGTGGTGCGCGCCAAGCTGTCCGGCTGCCCGGTGGTGCTTGGCACGGCCACGCCCTCGCTCGAGACCTGGCAGAACGCGCTCGAAGAGCGCTACGAGCGCCTCGCGCTGCCCGAGCGCGCCGTGCCGGGCGCACGCCTGCCCGCGGTGCGCACGCTCGACCTGCGCCGCGAAAGCGCCGAGCACGGCTTTGCGCCGAGCCTGCTCGCCGCGATCGGCGAGCGCCTGCCGCGCGGCGAGCAGAGCCTCGTGTTCATCAACCGGCGCGGCTACGCCCCGGTGCTCGCCTGCCACGCCTGCGACTGGACCGCCGGCTGCACGCGCTGCACGGCGCGCATGGTGCTGCATCGCGTCGGGCATTGCCTGCGCTGCCACCACTGCGGCGACGAAGCGCCCGTGCCGCGCGCCTGCCCCACCTGCGGCAACGTCGATCTGAAGGCGATGGGCCGCGGCACGCAGCGCGTCGAGGACACGCTGGCGGCGCATTTTCCGCAGGCGCGCATCGTGCGCATCGACCGCGACAGCGCGCAGCGGCGCACCGAGCTCGCGCGCACGCTCGAGGGCATCGCGCGCGGTGAGGCCGACATCCTGGTCGGCACCCAGCTCCTCGCCAAGGGCCACGATTTTCCGCTGCTCACGCTGGTCGGCGTGCTGGATGCGGACAGCGCGCTCGTGTCGACCGACTACCGGGCCGCCGAGCGCCTGTACTCGACCCTCGCACAGGTCGCGGGGCGCGCGGGGCGCGCGCGGCGCGCGGGCGAAGTGCTGGTGCAAACGCGCTACCCGCAGCACCCGCTCTACGCGGCGCTCGCCACGCACGATTACGCGGCGTTCGCGGCCGCGCAGCTCGCCGAGCGCGAAAGCGCGGGCTTTCCGCCGTTCGTGCACGAGGCGGCGCTGCGCGCCGAGGCGCCCAAGCTCGCGCAGGCGCTGCAGTTTCTCGAGGACGCGGCGCAGCTCGTGCCGGTGCCCGAAGAGGTGCGCGTCTACGACCCGGTGCCGCACGTCATCACGCGGCGCGCCGACCTCGAGCGCGCGCAGCTGCTCGTGCAATCGGCCTCGCGCCCGGCGCTGCAGGGTTTCCTCGCCGCCTGGAGCGAGCGACTGTTTGCGGACGCAGCGCCGCGCGGCGTGCGCTGGCATCTGGATGTGGACCCGATCGAGTTCAGCTGAATGGTGACAGTCACCATTTATAATTCGCGCCCCGCTCATGGACACTAAGGCCCATCTCGGCGCTCTACTGCGCGCGGCGCTCACGAAGGTCGCGCCCGAAGCGACGGGCACCGAGGTGCTGATCGAGCGCCCGCGCGAAGCGGCGCATGGCGATTTCGCCTGCAACCTCGCGCTGCAGCTCGCCAAGCGCCTGAAGCGCAACCCGCGCCAGCTCGCCGAGCAGCTGGTGGCCGCGGTCGCCGCCGATCCTTACGTCGCGAAGCTCGAGGTCGCGGGCGCCGGCTTCATCAACATCCGCCTCACGCCGCGCGCCGGCCAGGAGGCCGTGGCACGCGTCCTCGCGCAGGGCACGGAGTTCGGCCGCGCGCGCGCCGTGCCGGCGAAAAAGACCATGGTCGAGTTCGTCTCCGCCAACCCGACCGGCCCGCTGCACGTGGGTCACGGCCGCCAGGCCGCGCTCGGCGACGCGCTCGCCGCGCTGCTCGCCTCGCAGGGCCACGCGGTGACGCGCGAGTTCTACTACAACGATGCCGGCGCGCAGATCCACAATCTGGCGCTTTCGGTGCAGGCGCGCGCCCGCGGCAAGACGCCCGAGGACCCCGGCTGGCCCGCGGACGGCTACCGTGGCGAGTACATCGAGGAGATCGCGCGCAACTTCCTCGGCGCCGCCGGCGACCTCGAGGACCTGGAGGCGGTGCGCAAGTTCGCGGTCGCCGCGCTGCGCAAGGAGCAGGACGCCGACCTGCAGGCGTTCGGCGTCCGGTTCGACGTCTACTACCTTGAATCGAGCCTGTACACCGACGGCCGCGTGGCGGCGGCGGTCAAGGCGCTGGTGGCGAGCGGCAAGACCTTCGAGCACGAGGGCGCGCTGTGGCTGCGCACCACCGCGTACGGCGACGACAAGGACCGCGTGGTGCGCAAGTCCGACGGCAGCTACACCTATTTCGTGCCGGATGTCGCTTATCACGTCACCAAGTGGGAACGCGGCTACGTGAAAGTGATCAACGTACAAGGTACCGACCACCACAGCACCGTGACCCGCGTCCGCGCCGGCCTGCAGGCCCTCGATCTCGGCATCCCGTCGGGCTACCCCGACTACATCCTGCACAGCCTCGTGAAGGTGGTGCGCGGCGGCGAGGAAGTGAAGATCTCCAAGCGCGCCGGCAGCTACGTGACGCTGCGCGACCTGCTCGACTGGGTGGGGCGCGACGCCGTGCGCTTCTTCCTCGTGTCGCGGCGCGCCGATTCGGAGTTCGTGTTCGACGTCGACCTGGCGCGCGCGCAGACCGACGAGAACCCCGTGTACTACGTGCAGTACGCACATGCCCGCGTCTGCAGCGTGTTCTCGCAGTGGGGCGGCGACGCCGCCGCGCTCGCCGCCGCCCCGCTCGGCGCCCTGACCGGCGAGCGCGAGCGCGCGCTGATGCGCCGCCTGGCGGAGTTTCCCGAGGCGCTGGCGGACGCGGCGCGCGAGCTCGCGCCGCACGCGATCGCCTTCTACCTGCGCGAACTCGCAGGCGAGTTCCACAGCTACTATAATGCCGAGCGCATTCTGGTCGAGGATGACGCCACCCGCACCGCGCGCCTCGCGCTGTGCGCGGCAGTCCGCCAGGTGCTCGCCAACGGGCTCGCGCTGCTCGGCGTCAGTGCCCCGGAAAGGATGTGATGGCGGCAATACCACACGCGACGGCGCGCAAAGGATCGGGCGGCGGCTTTCTCGTCGGCATGTTCGTCGGCCTGCTGATCGGGCTCGCCCTCGCGCTCGGCATCGCGCTGTACCTGAACAAGACGCCCATCCCGTTCATGAGCCGTGGCAAGCCCGCGGCCGAAGACGGCAGGGGCGAGGCCAGCCGGCAGGGGCTCGCCGGCCTGCCGCAGGGCGGCACCGCGCAGAAGCCCGCGGCGCCGGTCCCCGCCGTCGAGGCGCCCGAAAAGCCGCGCTTCGACTTCTACAAGATCCTGGCGGGCGGTGAGG
>JBFFZT010000136.1:0-5612 GCA_041568535.1 Burkholderiales bacterium
CTGCTGGTAGCCGCCATGGTGCTGTGGGTGGCCTACAACGGGCGCCTGGTCGCGATCGCCCGCGCGTATCCCGGCCTGGCTGACCCCGATTCCCCGTGATGGGCGCGTTCGCGTGAGCGACCCCGACGCTCCGGTCGCCCCTTCGGCGGCACGCTTGCGCATCGCGCGGGCCTTCAAGCCGCACGTGCTGACCTATCTCGCGGTGAACGCAGCGCTGACCGCGATCAACGTGTACACGGGCGCGCCCTGGTGGGCGGTCTGGCCTCTGGTGCTGTGGGGATTGCTCGTCACGTTGCACTTCCTTTATTACCGCGCCACCTCGGTCGATGACGCCTGGGTCGAGGAGCGGGCGCTCGACCTGCGCTCGCGCAGCTACGACATGAGCCACATCGACGACATCCGCAAGCATCCCGCGCCGTCGATCGAGGACCAGGGCCGGGGCCGGCCGCCGGCCGGGCGCTAGCGCGCGGGGACCGTCCAGCGCAGCAGCAGGTGTCCGTGCGCCTGCACCTGCCGCTCGGGCGGCCATGCGCCAAGCCCGAAGCGGTGCGAGACGATGCGCGCCCCGGCCGGCAGCTCGCCGCGCAGCTTGGGGGCCAGCCGCGCATTGATCTCCGGAAACAGGAACAGGGTGACGACGCTGGCCTCGCGGAGGTCGGCGGCGAGGGCGTCGCCCTGGCGGATCTCGACGCGGTGACTCAGCCCTGCGCGGGCGACATTGGCGCGCGCCTCCGCGACCTTGCGCGCGTCGAGCTCGATGCCGACTGCGCGAACGCCGTAGCGCCGCGCCGCGGCAATGACGATACGGCCGTCCCCGGCGCCGAGGTCGTAAAGCACGTCATCGGACCGCACCTCCGCCAGCTGCAGCATGGCTTCGACCACGGCGTGCGGCGTCGGCAGGTACAGCGCATCGGCGTCGAGCGGGTCGGGCGCGCGGGGCGTGCAGCTCAGGAGCGTGCCGCACAGAAAGGTGAGGGCGGCCTGCGCCAAGGTTCGGGCCATGACGGAGTATCCTGCGGCCGTGCGCATCCATACAAACCAGCTCGCGGTCCGGGTCCTGGGCACGATGACCGGACTGGGATTCGTTGCCATCGGCGCCTATGCGCTGTTCGGGGCGGACGCCAGCGTCGCGGCGTTCGCCCGCGAGCGCGCCTGGTGGTTCGGCGTCACGGCGCTCGTGGGCGGCGTGTGGGCGATCGGCGTGTCGTGGCTCGACGCCGACCTCTCGGGCGTATGGTGCCGCCCCCCGCGACGCTTGCCCTGACCTGAAAGGAGATCTGCATGCTGCTCGACGTTCGCACCTACACCTGCCGGCCCGGAACCATCAAGGCGCATATCGCCCTGTACGAGAAGCTGGGCAAGAAACCGCAGACCCGGCACCTCGGCCAGCCGCTGGCCTGGCTTGTCACCGAAAGCGGCAACGTCAACCAGTACATCCATATCTGGGTATACGAGAACGCGGCCGACCGGGAAAAGCGCCGCGCGGCCATGTGGGCCGACGCCGAGTGGGTCGCCTACACGCAGGAAAGCGCGAAGCTGGGGGCGCTCGAAGCGCAGGAGAACAGGCTGATGACGCCGGTGGAGTTCTTCCCGATCAAGCGCTGAGCCAGTGCTCGAATAGCGGGCCCGCGGCGCCGTACACCGGATCGCGGGCGGGCAGGGGCACCCGGGCCACTGCCTCGGCCGCGCGGCGCGCGTTCGTGGTCACCGACGTGCAGGTGTCGGCGCGCTGCCCGGCGGGATAGGCGCCGACAATGCCGAGCGCCCCGTGTGCGGCGAGCCGCTTGTGGCCGGTGCCCGCCGGCAGCACGACGACGTCGCCGGGCCGGGCGGTGATCTCGACGCCGCCCTCGCCACCGAAGCACACGGTCACCTCGCCGCTGTAGACACCGAGCGCTTCGTGCGCCGAGCTGTGGAAATGGTGAAAGCCGTGCACGCCGTTGCGCCATGCGGCAGGCCACTGGTTGCGGCCGAACAGATCTTCGAACGCGACGGCGGGATCGGGGCCGCGCAGCGCGACGGCGCCGGGATAGACCAGCAGCGGCCAGCGCGGATGATTCGGGATCGCGCCATTCGGGGGCAGCAGGTGCGCGAGCACGCGGGGCCGGACCATCGCTGCAGCCTACACGACGCCCGCGAAACGGCGCAACGAGGCGTTGACCGCATGGCACCGCGACCCTAAGCTGAACGGCCCATGGAGCTCCTCAAGGCGACCCCGCACTGCGGTGCCGAAGTGCGCGGCCTGGATCTCGCGCAGTCGCTCGACGATACGACCCGATCCGCCCTGGAGCGCGCGCTGGCGGAGCACTGCGTGCTGTTCTTTCGCGACCAGTCGCTGACGCCCGAAGCGCAGAAAGCGCTGGGGCGGCGCTTCGGCAAGCTGCACCTGCATCCGGCCTTTCCCGACCTTCTCGACGGGCATCCGGAGATCATGGTGATCCGCGCCGACGAGAACTCGAAGCGCATCGCGGGCGAGGACTGGCACTCGGACGTTTCCTGTGATCCCGAGCCGCCGCTCGGCTCGATCCTCTACATGCAGGAGGTGCCGCCTGCGGGTGGCGATACGCTCTTCGCCAGCATGTACGCGGCCTACGAGGCGCTGTCGGCCCCGATGCAGCGCTTTCTGGCCGGCCTCAGCGCGCTGCACGACGGCGAGTCGACCTACCGCGGCCGCTACGAGGGCATGAAGGCGTCCGACAAGCCCTATCCCTCGAGCGAGCACCCGGTGGTGCGCACGCATCCCGTGAGCGGCCGGCAGGCGCTGTTCGTGAACCGCATCTTCACCAAGCGCATCACGCAGGTCTCCGCGCGCGAGAGCGACGCGCTGCTCGAGATGCTGTTCCGGCACATCGAGACGCCCGAGTTCCAGTGCCGGTTCCGCTGGGCGCCGGGCTCGGTGGCGTTCTGGGATAACCGCTGCGCGCAGCACCATGCGCTGTGGGACTACTACCCGCAGCGGCGCCGCGGGCTGCGCGTCACGATCCAGGGAGATCGGCCGTACTTCCGCGCCTGAGATCCGCCCTCAGCCTTCGGTGAGCGTCAGCAGGATGTCCGCGTACCAGGCCGTGTTCAGGCCCAGCGCTTCGTCCATGTCGCGGTCCCGCGTGCCGGCGTCGAGCCGCGCGGAATGCACGCCGAGCAGCTTTAGCTGCAGCGCGCCCAGCTCCGGCGCCGCCGCGCGCAGTACCACCGGCGCGCCGCTGGTACCCCGGTGCGTGCGTGCGTCGGTGAGGAAATAGCCGGCGCCGTTGAAGCGCAAGCCGAACGCCGAGGCGAGGGCGGCGCGGCGCACCACCGGCATGTGGTGCAGGGTGTCCTTGAAGCCGAGCGGAAAGCCCACGATGAGCAGCGAGCTGCCGACTTCGATGAGCTCTTCGCGCTCGTAGAGGTGCGCGGGCGTGAAAGCGTGGAACGCCGCCGTCTCGGGCAGGGCGTCGCGTTCCAGCTCGATCACGGCCACGTCGATCTCGCCGGCGGTGTCCACTCCCTGGCGCCACAGGGCCGCGCCGTCGCGGTACAGGGGAATCGAAAACGCGGCGGACTTCGCCATGTCGTCCGCGTCCGTGTGCAGCTCGATCTCGAGGCGGTCGGGAAAGTGCTGCGCGGGCGCATCGCTCACCACATGGCGGCTGGTCACGAGGAACAGGCGCTCGTCGCGCTTGAAGAAGAAGCCGCTGGCGTTGGTCAGCGCCTGCTCGCCGAAGAAGGTCGAGACGCGCGCCGCGGCAAGGAGAATTGGCTCTATCATCTGTGCTCCATCCGACCCGATCTTACGCGACCATGGACACCCCGGACGAGCACTTCATGCGCCGCGCCCTCGAGCTTGCGCAGAAAGCCGAGGGCGAGGTGCCGGTGGGCGCGCTGGTCGTCATGGACGGCAAGGTCGTCGGCGAAGGCTGGAACCGTCCGTTGTCCACGAACGACGCGAGCTCGCACGCGGAGATCGAGGCCCTCCGCAGCGCCGGCAAGGCAACCGGAAACTATCGCCTGAACGGCGCGACGCTGTACGTCACGGTGGAGCCCTGCACGATGTGCGTGGGCGCGATCTTCCATGCGCGCATCGCGCGCGTCGTGTACGGCGCGCGCGAGCCGAAGACCGGGGCGAGCGAGCTGTTCCTGTCGCGGTTCAATCACCACGCGAAAGCGCTGGGCGGGGTGCTGGAAAAGGAATGCGGCGAGGCGCTGACGCGCTTCTTCGCCGCGCGCCGATGAGAATCGAGATCGACGCCGCGCGCCAGGAGCTGCGCCTGCCGGACGGCCGGCGCTACCCGGTGTCCACTGCCAAGAACGGCCTCGGCGAGAAGAACGGCAGCTTTTGCACGCCGCGCGGGCGGCACATCGTGCGCGCGAAGATCGGCGCCGGACAGCCGCTCGGCGCGGTGTTCGTGCGGCGCCGGCCCACCGGGGAGGTCTGGTCGCCCGAACTGCACGCGAAATACCCCGGCCGCGACTGGATGCTGACGCGCATCCTCTGGCTGTCGGGCTGCGAAGTGGGGAAGAACCGTCTGGGTGATGTGGACACCATGCGGCGCATGATCTACATCCACGGCGCGCCGGACAGCGCCGAGATGGGCACGCCCGGGTCGCACGGCTGCATCCGCATGCGCAATGCGGATGTGGTCGACCTCTTCGAGCGGCTGCCGCCCTACGCCGAGGTCGAGATCAGGGGCTGAAGGCGCTCGCGGCTCGGCGCCTGGATGACCGCCTTCTCGCAGATGAGCGCGGTGACGAGCTCCGCCGGCGTCACGTCGAAGGCCGGGTTCTTCACCTGAATGCCTTTTGGCGCCCAGCGCGTGCCGCGGTAGCCGGTGACTTCGTCCGCACCGCGCTCCTCGATGGGGATCGCCGCGCCGTCCGGCGTCTTCGCGTCGAACGTGGAGAGCGGCGCCGCGACGTAGAAGGGCAGGCGGTGCCTTCGCGCGAGCACCGCCAGCGTGTAGGTCCCGATCTTGTTCGCCACGTCGCCGTTCGCCGCGATGCGATCGGCGCCCGTGATCACCAGGTCTATCTCGCCGCGGCTCATCAGATGGCCCGCCATGTTGTCGGCGACGAGGGTGCAGGGGATGCCTTCCTGGACGCATTCCCAAGTCGTTAGGCGCGCGCCTTGCAGGTAGGGGCGCGTCTCGCAGGCTATCACCGAGATGCCTTTGTCCTTCGCCGAGCGGATAACGCCGAGCGCCGTGCCGTGGCCGGCGGTCGCCAGCGCGCCAGTGTTGCAGTAGGTAAGGATGCGCGCGCCCTGCGGGATGAGCTTCGCGCCGTTGGCGCCGATGGCGCGGTTGATTTTCAGGTCCTCAGCGAAGATTGCTTCGGCTTCGGCGCGCTTGTCATTCGCGCCGCGCATGCGTTCCAGCGCCCAGAACAGGTTCACCGCCGTGGGGCGGCTCTTGGCGAGGATGTCGTAGGACGCCTCTTTCGGCTCGAGCGCGATGCCGAAGGCCGCCGCGCAGCCGATAGCCGGCGCACCGCGCACCGCCATGCCGCGGATCGCCTCGGCGACCTCGGCGGCGGTGCGGCAGGTGAGGTATTCGATGCGATCCGGCAGGAGGCGCTGGTCGAGCACTTCCAGCCGGTCGCCTTTCCAGCGCAGGGCTTCGACCGTCACTACCTAC
>JBFFZT010000137.1:0-5606 GCA_041568535.1 Burkholderiales bacterium
CCCCTTTGTGCTTCAGATTCGAGTAATCGTAGGCTTTGGGGAGCCCCAGGTAAAAGGCGAAGAAGGCACCGAGCGCAACACTAGCTAGGCCGAACGCAATGGCAGGAGCCCCAAAGACGTCCGGTTCCGAGCCGCGCGGAACGGCGGGTGTTTGCGCAAGGCGAAGAGCGACAACAGCGAGGCCACCAAGCCCGAACACTGCGGCAGCTAAGAGCCCGAACGCTTGGCCGAGTGTCCTCAGCATGTGCGATCTAACGTGAAGTAGACACCCTAAAAGGCGGATCGCAAACCGCCGACATGTAACAGCACTCGATCATTCTCCCTTCCGCTCAGCAAGTTACGCCGAGACCGGGAGAACGGCAATTCCGTGTTGAGTGCTATCTGGAGAAGCGATCGCCGCCGGCTACCGGGATTCGGCAGTCGGCGGCAAGGGCGGGCGCTAGGACGCGCCCGCCAGAACGTCAGTGACCTACCGCGCCCGCCCGCTGACCGAGATCTGCATGCGGGCTTCGCGCAGCTGCGCTTCCTGCTCCCGCGTCAGACGCTCGCCGCGCGGCGCATGGGAGCGCTGGGGGCCGAACTTCTTCTGTTGCCCCTGCGGACGGTGCTGCGGGCGCGATTGCGGCCGGAAGGACCGCTGCGGCTCAGCCGGCCGCGGCGAGTGCGTGCCCGGCTCGAACCCCGGCACGACGCGCTGCTCGACCTTGCGATTCATGAGCCGCTCGATCGCCGCCATCAGGGAGCGGTCCTCGTGCGACACGAGCGACACGGCCGAACCCTCCGCGCCCGCGCGGCCGGTACGGCCGATGCGGTGCACGTAGTCCTCGGCGACGTGCGGCAGGTCGTAGTTGACGACGTGCGGCAGCGACTCGATGTCCAGGCCGCGCGCGGCGATGTCGGTCGCCACCAGCACGCGCAGCTCCTGGTCCTTGAAGCGGCGCAGGGCGCGCGTGCGCGCACCCTGGCTCTTGTTGCCGTGGATGGCGTCGGCCTCGATGCCGTCGCGCTCGAGCTGCTCGGCGAGGCGATTCGCGCCGTGCTTGGTGCGCGTGAACACGAGCACCTGCTGCCAGTCGCCGGTCTTCACCAGGTGCGCGAGCAGGGCGCGCTTGCGGTCGTGCGCCACCGGGTGCGCGACCTGGTCGACGAGCTCGGCGGGCGTATTGCGCCGCGCGACCTCCACGGTGACCGGGTCGTGCATGAAGTTGCTGGCGAGCTGGCGGATCTCTTCGGGAAAGGTGGCCGAGAACAGCAGGTTCTGGCGCTTGGGCGGCAGCAGCTTCATGATGCGGCGGATGTCGTGGATGAAGCCCATGTCGAGCATGCGATCGGCCTCGTCGAGGACCAGGATCTCGACATGGCGCAGGTCGATCGTGCGCTGCTGCACGTGATCGAGCAGGCGCCCCGGCGTGGCGACGACGATGTCGACGCCGCGCTTGAGCTCCGCGATCTGCGGGTGGATGCCGACGCCGCCGAAGACGACGGTGGAGCGCAGCTTCGAGTGCTTGCCGTAGGTGCGCACGCTTTCCTGCACCTGCGCGCACAGTTCACGCGTCGGCACGAGCACGAGCACGCGGATCTGGCGCTGCGGCGCGCCGAGCAGCTGCAGGATCGGCAGGGTGAAGCCGGCGGTCTTGCCGGTGCCGGTCTGCGCGGCGGCGAGCAGGTCGCGGCCGGCGAGCACCACGGGAATGGCCTGCGCCTGGATGGGGGTGGGAATGGTGTAGCCCTGCTCGGCGACAGCGCGGAGCAGCTCGGCCTTCAGGCCGAGTGAATCGAACGACGTAGTGATGACTTTCTCCTGGTGCCGGCCCGGGAAGGAGAACCCTTCTACCGGTTCAGGCCGACGCTTTTAGGCTTTGTTATTCGAAGTCCAGGATGGACTGACTAACGACTGGAACGCAAACCGGAAGTACGCGCTGCAGAAACCTTGGGGCGCATTATACACGGATACGCTCGGCGCGCCGCGGCGTCAGCGGGTGCGCGGGCCGAACGCCGTCCACAGATACGCGACCACCGCCGAGATCTCGCCTTCCTCGAGCACCGATTTCCATGCCGGCATCGAGGTGCCGGGAAGTCCGTCGCGAATCGCGGCCGCCAGCTCTTCGGGCGTGCGGCGCGCCATGAAGCCGGGATCGCTGAGATCCCGCGGATGCGGCTCGAGGAACGCGCCGATCCAGTTCTTGCCGCTGCCGTCGGCGGCATGGCAGAAGGCGCAGTTGCGCTGAAACAATTGCTCGCCGCGGCGCACCTGCGGCGTCGGCTGCGCTAGGCGCGGCGCCGCGTCGTGCACGGCGTAGGGTCCCGAGCTCACGCCGTAGCCCGGCGGATGCGGCCGTCCATGCAGCGCCTTGCTGTAGACGTGGCAGCCCGCGCACGCGTCTTCGTTCGGCGGGTAAGACACCGCACGCAGCTCCCACGCCGGGCCCGGATCGGTCACGCGCCCGCGGTCGTGGCAGCTGACGCACGCGCTCATGTAGAGGCGCTTGCCCGCCGTCTGCGCCGCGTTCAGCGTTTCCCACGGCGCGTCGGTCGGAAGCTCGCCGGTGGCGAAGGGAAACGCCGCGCGGTAGCGCTCGTGCGCCGGCCAGCCGTTGGCGGCGGTGTGGTAGCGGGTGTTGGCGCGCCTTGCTTCGATGAACTCGGTGCGCACGAAATCCACCACCGCGGCGATTTCCGCGGCGCTCAGCACCTCGCGAAAGGGCTGCATCGCGGTGCCGGGCCGACCGTCGCGCACGGCGTCGATGAGCCGCTCGCGCCCGGCCTGAGAAGGCGCGAGCGCGGTGAAGTCGCGCGGCGCGGGCTCGAGCATGCTGCCGGCGAGCGTGCGCGCATTGCCCGAGTAGCCGTGGCAGTAATAGCAGCGAAAGTTGTAGATCGCGCGCCCCGCGGCGAGCGGATCGGCGGCGGCGCCGCCGCAGGCGAGGAGCAGTAGCAGACAGAGCAGCCGCGCGGTCATCGCTTCTGCGGCGGGCGCACGAAAGCGCGGAACACGTACTCGGCGACATCCGCAATTTCCTGGTCGCCGATCACCTTGTCCCACGCCGGCATCTCGGTGCCCGTGCGGCCCGCGGCGATGGCGGCAAAGAGCGCCGGACGGTTGAGGTACGCGCGCACGCCCGGCTCGACGAAATTGCGCGGCTTGGGGTTGATGAAGTAGGCGCGCGGCCCCTGGCCGTCGCCCTTCGCGCCGTGGCAGGTGGCGCAGTTGGCCTCGTAGAAGCGCGCGCCGCGCTCGGCGCGGCCCTTCAAGCCGCGTGGCAGCGGCAGGCTCATGTCGGCGGCGACCGCGGCCGCCGGCGCGCGCCCGGCGTGCGCCGAGGTGCCGGAGATGCCCGGCGCCGGCGCGCGCATGAACTCGGCGCGGATGAAGTCCACGACCGCGTCGATGTCGGCCTGCGCGAGCTGCGTGGCGAAGCCCGCCATCGCGGTCCCGGGGCGGCCGTGCACGACCGCGGCGACCATGCGCTCGCGCGTGAGCT
Organism: Burkholderiales bacterium; assembly: GCA_041568535.1. Lineage (GTDB taxonomy): Bacteria > Pseudomonadota > Gammaproteobacteria > Burkholderiales > SG8-39 > JAABQT01. The sequence goes on from JBFFZT010000137.1 coordinate 3,483, forward strand.
CGGCCTGCGCCGCGGGCGAGGTGAAGGCGCGCGGCGGCCGCAGCATGTTGCCCGCGGCCCACACCGCGCCCTGGCCACGATCGCCGTGGCACACGGCGCAGTTCCCCGCGTACACGGCGCGCCCGCGCCCGAGCGCGGCGTTGCGCTTGGGCTGCATGAAGGTGCCGCGGATGTAATCCACGACCGCCTCGATCTCGGCGTCGCTGAGCTGCGTCTTCCAGCCCACCATCGCGGTGCCGGCCTTGCCCTCGCGCGTGATCGCGATCATCAGCTCGCGCGGCAGTGCGGCCGCGGCGCGCGGCTCGGTGAAGTCGCGCGGTGGCGGCACGAGGCTCGTGCGCGCGCGGCTGCGCCCGTCGCCGCGGTCGCCGTGGCACACCGAGCAGTAGTTGTGATAGAGCGCCTCGGCGTTGATGCCGCGCGCCGCCTCGGCGGGAATGGCGAGCGCCGCGAGTGCCAGGACAAGCAGGAAAGATCGCATTGCCGGATACGAAGCACGATTCGCACCTGTCGCCGGCGCCGCTGGTACGCCGCTTGCTTTCTCCCGGGAAAGGAGGGGGTTTGCTGCGAGAGGAACGGGGACTGCGAGCGATCGTGCTGCTCTTGATATTGGGAACGTCCGCGCTCCCGTCGGCGGCGCGCGCCGCCGACGGCCGCACCATCTACCGGCAGGTATGCGCCGTGTGCCACGCCAACGGCGTGGCCAACGCGCCGAAGCTCGGCGACAAGGCGGCTTGGGCGAGCCGCCTGAGCGCGGGCCGCGCCGCGATGGTGACGTCGGTGCTGAAGGGCAAGGGCCAGATGCCGCCCAAGGGCGGCAACGTCTCGCTCTCGGACGACGACGTGAAGGCCGCGCTCGACTACATGCTGGGCGAAGCGCGATGAACGCGCGGCGCTTCGCCATTGCGGCGTGCGCGGCGCTGGCGCTCGGCGCGTGCGCGCCCACGCCGGAGCGGAGCGGGGGCGACCAGCCGGCCGCGCCGCTCGTGTTCCCCTCGCCGCCCGACGAGCCGCGCTTCGTCTACGAGCGCACGCTCTACAGCAGCGCGGACGTCGTAGAGGAGGACCGCACCTCGAGGTTCCGGCGCCTGGTGACGGGCGAGAGCGAGCTCGTCGGCGAGGGCGTGGCCAAGCCCTACGGCGTGGCCGCCTGGCGGGGACGCGTGTACGTCGCCGACTCGGTGGCCGGCGCCGTGAAGGTCTTCGATATGGCCAAGGGCCGCTTCTTCGCGCTCGGGCGCGACGACGTGGGCGCGCTGATCACGCCGCTCGGCCTCGACGTGGACGACCAGGGCAACGCCTACGTCGTGGATTCCACCCTCAAGGCCGTGAAGGTGTACGACGCGCAGGGCAAGTTCCTGCGCCAGTTCGGCGGGCCGAAGATGTTCAGCCGGCCCTCGGGCGTGGGCGTAGACCGCGCGGGCACGCGCGCCTACGTCGTCGACGCCGGCGGCGTGGACAAGCAAGAGGAGCACCGCGTGCGCGTGTTCGACGCCGCCACCGGCGCGCACCTGATGGACTTCGGCCGGCGCGGCACCGGCGAGGGCGAGTTCAACCTTGCGCGCGACGCCGCCGTGGCTCCCAACGGCCACGTCTACGTGGTCGACGGCGGCAACTTCCGCGTGCAGGAGTTCCGGCCCGACGGCAGCTTCGTGCGCGCCTTCGGCCGGGTCGGTCGCAACCCGGGCCAGTTCGCGCGGCCGCGCGAGATCGCCATCGACCGCGCAGGCAACGTGTACGTCTCCGACGCCGCGTTCGGCAACTTCCAGATCTTCAATGCCGAGGGGCATCTGCTCATGTACATCGGCACGCGCGGCGAGGCGGACGCGCCCGCGCGCTACATGCTGCCGGCCGGGATCGCGGTGGACGAAGACGGGCGCGTGTATATGGCCGACCAGTTCTTCCGCAAGGTGGACGTCTTTCGTCCCGCGCATCTCAAGCCCGGGGAGGGCCACTTCACGCCGCCCGCGCCCGGCAAGTCGGCGCGCAAGTAGCTTCCCGAATGCGGGAACGGATATTCCCGCTTCGGGGAAAAAAGCATCGCCCACACCGGCCGCGAGGGCAACCCTGCCCGCGATACGGCGCAACTGACCCTGGCACGAATGCTGCGTGGAGTCCTGCAGG
>JBFFZT010000138.1:0-5581 GCA_041568535.1 Burkholderiales bacterium
CGACGGTGAGGAAGATGCCGTCGCCCACCGACAGCAGGGGCCGCGGACCGCTCGAAGTCACTGCACTCTCGTTGCTTGCCATGGGTAGGTCCTCGTGTGCTCGCCATCGGACACGGTGAGCTCGCCGGCGATGCGCCCGTCCTCGACGCGTCCCGCGAACAGATGGTTCCAGGCGCGCGTGCCCACCACGCCCGTGACCGCCAGCTTGATCTCGGCGCCGCGCAGGCGGCTCGCGCGCAGCAGCAGGTCGCGACCCTGAGCGCGCACATCGACTTCGAGTTCCTGGAAGCGCTGCGCGATGTCGAAGCTCCAGCGCCCGCCGTGCTGCGGCACCTCGCTCACCCAGCGACCGCGCGCGTCGGCCGGCACCACCCACAGCTCGACGCGCGACAGCCCGCCGACGCCGACCGCCTTTTCCGGCACGCGCATCTCGAGGCGCTCGTCCGGCGGCCACTCGCCGATGCCGCCGTCGTGCGACACGATGCGTGTGCCGGGCTTGAGGGCGAGCAGGCGCGGCAGGAGCTTCACGTTGAACTCGGGCAGCAGGTAGAACGCCACCACGCTGGCGCCGGAGAGGTCCGTCTCGAACAGGTCGCGCTGCTCGAAGCGCGCGCGCTCCGCCACGCCCGCCCTCTTCGCGTTCTCGCTCGCGCGGCGCACCAGGTCGGCGTCCAAGTCGACGCCCAGCGCCGTCGCGCCGCGCTGCGCTGCGGCGATGACGATGCGCCCGTCGCCCGAACCGAGGTCGATCAGGTGGTCGCCCTTGCCGACTTCCGCCATGCGCAGCATGCGTTCGACGATTTCGGGCGGCGTGACGACGAACGGCACGCTGCCGTCGTCCCAGGCCCAGCTCTGGGCGAAGGCAGGCGCGGCGGTGAGCGCAAGCGCAGCGGAGAGGAGAAATCGCAAGCGGTAGAATCGGAGCTCGCGCCCCGGTAGCTCAGTGGATAGAGCAGCCCCCTCCTAAGGGGCAGGTCGCACGTTCGATTCGTGTCTGGGGCGCCAAGTATAGCCGCTAGAACTCGGCGTTTCCGTCGCCGTCCTGCGCGCCGCGCCGCTTCTGTCGCCGGTGCTGCCACAGCGCCAGCACCACCGAGCCCGCCGACATCGCCAGCAGCACGCCCGAGATCGGCCGCGTGAAGAACAGCCACAGGTTGTCGTCGGTCATCAGCGCGCGGATCAAGTTGGTCTCGATCTGGTCGCCCAAGATCACGCCCAGAATCAGGGGCGCGAGCGGCAGGCCGACCTTGACCATGGCGTAGCCCAGCAGCCCGAAGGCGAGCAGGATGTATACGGCCGACATGGCGTTGGCGAGCGCATAGGCGCCGATGGTGCACAGCACCAGTACCACCGGGAACAGCGCCGCCTTGGGCACGGTCACCACGCGCAGCATGAAGCGCGCGCCGAGCGCGATCACCAGCACCATGATCGGGTGCGCGAGCAGGTAGGCCGCGAATATGCCGTACGCGATGCCCGTGTTCTGCGAGATGAACAGCGGCCCCGACTGGATGCCGTGGATGGTGAGCGCGCCGAGCATCACCGCGGTCACCGCGTCGCCCGGGATGCCGAACGCCATGATGGTGACGAGTGAGCCGCCGACGTTGGCGTTGTTCGCGGACTCCGAGGCGACGATGCCCTCGGGCGTGCCGGTGCCGAAGCGCTCGGGATGCTTGGAGAACTTCTTCGCCTGGTCGTAGGCCATGATGTTGGCCGCGCTGCCGCCGATCGCCGGCAGCACGCCGATCACCACGCCGATGAACGAGGACCACCCGAGCAGGAACGGCCGGCGCAGGATCTCCCAGATCACCTTCAGGTGCGATACGGCGAGGCTCACCGTGCGCTCGAGCGCCGCCGCGGCCCGCCCGGCCCCGCCCATGCGCTCCACGTCGGACATGATCTGCGCGAACGCGAACACGCCGATCAGCACCGGCAGGAAGGGAATGCCGCCCTCGAGAAACCCGATGCCGAGGGTGAGGCGCGGCGCGCCGAAGATCGGATCGTTGCCGAGCACCGTCACCACCAGCCCGATGGCGCCGGACAGAAAGCCCTTGACGAGCGAGCGGCCGACCAGCCCCGCCACCATCGACAGCGCGAGCACGAACAGCGAGAAGAACTCCCACGGCCCGAACTCGAGCGCGAAGGCGGCAAGCGGCCCGGTGGCGGCGATCAGGAATACGCCGCCGATCATGCCGCCGAGGAACGAGCCCCAGACGCCAAGCCACAGCGCGCGCCCGGCTTCGCCCTTGCGCGCCAGCGGAAAGCCGTCGAACGTGGTCGCCACCGAGGACGGCGTGCCCGGGATGCCGAGCAGCGTCGCGGTGACCAGCCCGCCCGCCGAGCCGCCGACGTAGACGCCGGTCATCGCGGCCAGCCCCTGCAGCGGGTCCAGGCCGAAGGTGAACGGCAGCACGATGATGATGGTCATCGTGATCGTGACGCCCGGCAGCGCGCCGCCCACCACCCCGGCGACCGTGCCGATGACGAGCGGCAGCAGGTACTTGAGCTGGAACAGGCCGAGGAGCGCCGTCCAGAGCAGCTCGTACATCGCTCAGAACCCCGTCCAGGTGCCGCGCGGCAGCAGCACCACGAGGTAGTGCTCGAACACGTAGTACGTCACCGCAGTAGTGAGCGCCGCCAGCACCACGCCGCGCACCCACAGCCCGGTGCGCCGCGGCGGCTCGAGCAGATAGGTCGCGCCGAGCACGAACAGGAACGTCGCCACCCGGAAGCCGAGCAGCGGCAGCAGCAGCACGTACACCGCGAACGCCGCGAACGTCAGGACCACCAGGCGGTAGTTGAGCCGCGACGCGGCCGGCGCGGCGCCACGCCGGCGCAGCACCTCGCGCGCGAGCAGCGCCAGGCCCAGCGCCGCGGTGATGCCGAGCACGATGCGCGGGTAGAACCCCGGCCCGATCGGCACCAGCGGGTTGCGCTCCAGGCCGAGCGTGAGCCAGAACAGGACGAGGCTCACCGCCGCGGCGGCGAGCCCCGCCCAGCCGTCGCGGCTGATCACGCTCAGCGCTTCAGCATGCCGAGGTCGCGGGCGACCTCTTTGCTCTCCGCGTCATTGGCCTGGAAGAACTTGGCGTAGCCGCGCTCGTCCAGGTAGCGCACCAGGGTGCCGTGCTTGCTCAGCGCCTCGACGAGCGAGGCGTTCGCGGCCGCCTTGCCGCACGCCGAGCGCAGCTTGGCCAGCACGTCGGCCGGCGTGCCCTTGGGCGCCACCAGGCCGCGGTTCACGGCGTACTCGACGTTGATGCCGAGCTCCTTCAGCGTGGGCACGTTCGGAATCTCGGGGTGGCGCTGGTCGCTCGCGATGGCGAGGAACTTGAGCTGGCCGGCGTCGGCCTTGCCCTTTTGCGTCAGGTTCGATTCCGCGAGGTCGATGTGCCCGCCGAGCAGCGCGTTCATGCGCGGCGCGGTGCCTTCATAGGACACGTACTTGAACTTCAGCCCCGCCGCCTTCTCCACCATGGCCGGAAAGAAGTGGCTGGTCGAGCCGAGGGTTGCGCCCACCGTGATCTGCCCGGGGCGCGCCTTGGCGTCGGCGATGAGCGATTTCATGTCGCTCCACGGCGTCTTCGGGCTGGCGGTGACGATCGAGGGCGTCGAGCTCACCAGGCACAGCGGCTCGAAGTCCGTGTAGTTCACGTCGGCCACGCCCGTGTGGTAGGTGGAATGGATCGAGTCGTGGACGGCGAAGATGGTATAGCCGTCGGCCGGCGAGTCCTTGGCCTCCTTCGCCCCCTTGGTGCCCGAGGCGCCGCCGACGTTGGCGACGACGATGGTGCCGCCCAGGTGCTCCTGCATGAGCGGCGCGAAGGTGCGATAGATCACGTCGGTGTCTCCGCCCGCGGCCCAGGGCACGATCAGCTTGATCGGCCGGTCGGGGTACGCGGCGAGCGCGAGCGCGGGCAGCAGCGAAACGGCGAGTACGGTAACGAGTCTCTTCATGGTCCCTCCTCCTGAGGAAGCCGCATAATAAGTCATGTTCCCGGGAAAATGGTACGACGAGGTGGCCGTCGGCGAGCGCTTTGGCACCAGCCTCACCGTGACCGAGGCGCACCTGGTGCTCGGCTCGGGGCTTTTCGGCGACTTCAACCCCTTGCACGTCAACGAGGAGTTCGCCAAGCGCTCGATGTTCGGCACCCGCATCCTGCATGGGCCGTTCACCAGCGCGCTGGTGTCGGCGCCGGTCGGGAACTACTTTGCCGGCACCGCGCTCGCCTACCTCGAGCACACCTGCCGCTTCAAGGCGCCGGTGCGGCCCGGGGATACGCTGACCTCGGAGTGGACCATCGCCGAGAAGCTGGACAAGCCCAGGCACAAGGGCGGGATCGTTGTGCTGCGCTGCAAGTGCACCAACCAGGCGGGCGAGCTCGCCGTCGAGGCCGAGGGCAAGCTCCTGGTGGCAAACCGGCCTAAAGCCTGAACTGCTCGACCCAGCGCCGGTCGATGCGGTCCTTCCAGCGCCACGCCCACGCGCCCTCCACGCTCATGCCGTACCAGTCGGCGATCGCGTAGCGCTCGCCGCAGCTGATGAGCGCGAGCGCGCGCCGCTGCGGCGCGTAGCGCTTCTCAGCGCCGCCCAGGTTCGCCGCCAGCACCGGCGCGTGGCGCGCCGCGTCGTGCCGCCCGACGCAGTCGCCCACGGCGAACACCTCCGGGTGCGAGACGCTGCGCAGGCGATCGTCCACCCGCACGCAGCCGCGCTCGTCCACGGCGAGGCCGCTCGCGCGCAGCCACGGCGGCGCCGCAGCGCTCGCCGTCCAGACGACGAGGTCGTGGTCCTTGCGCATGCCCTCGGCGAACGCCACGTCCGCGCGCAGCTCGACGCCGTTGCGCGCGAGCTGGCGCGCGATGCGCCGCGCGAGCCCGGGGCGGAACACCGGCCGGTCCGCATACAGCGTCACGCGCGCGTTCGTGCGATGCGCCACCGCCATCGCGATCTCTACGCCTGCGGCGCCCGCGCCCACCACCGCCACCGCGCGCACGCGTTCCTTGACCTCGAGCCAGTGCTCCATGAAGGTCTCGAAGGGCTTCACTGCGAGTGCGTACTCGGGCGCCGCAGCGGGCGCGCCCACGTCGAGCGAAGCGACGTCGTACTCGATCTCGGCGCCGTCCTCGAGTCGCGCCACCCGCCGTCGCGCGTCGAGCGCGGCGACGCGTCCCAGCACCAGCCGCGCCCCGGCGCGCGCCGCGAGCGCGGCGACGTCGATGCGCATCTCCTCGAGCCGGTAGTGCCCGGCGACGAAGCCCGGCAGCATGCCCGAATACACATGGTGTGCGTAAGGCGTGACCAGCGTTGCTTCGCCCTGCACCCCGGCGCGCAGCACCCCGGCGTGCGTCTGCCCCCCGCCGACGAGCAAAACGCGCTTCACCCGCGCGCTTCTTCACGCTTGCGCAGTTCCTTCCTCTGCACCTTGCCGGTGGTGGTCATCGGCAGCGCGTCGATGAACTCGATCTCCTTCGGGTACTCGTAGGGCGCGAGCCGCCCGCGCACGTGCTTCTGGATGTCTTCCTCCAGCGCCTTGGAAGCCTTCTGCCCCGGCTGCAGCACGATGAACGCCTTCACCACGGC
>JBFFZT010000139.1:0-5576 GCA_041568535.1 Burkholderiales bacterium
ATCAGCGCAGCGCCAAGATCCCCGCCGAGATCCTCGGCCACGGCGAGCGGGGCGCATACCGAGAGATGCACTGGTTCACGGTGGAGGATGGGATTCCGAAGTTCTGAACCCGCGAGCGGCACGTAATGGAGGTCGATATGAGGCGAGTCACTCGGCTAGTCACCCTCGTCGCCCTGCTCTGGCTGGTCAACAACCCGATCGGCTCGGCGTGGGCGGAAACCGTCGTAGGCCACAACAACGAGAACCGCACCATCGTTGCACTCCGGGTCACGCCGGCGGCGGCTCAGGCTTGGGTGCCGGGACCTTGGCAGGTAGATCCGATCGGCGCCGGCCCTTCAAAGGACGCGAACTTCCTGATCGTCTTCATCAACCCGTGGCTCGTCCAGGGTCCCGACGGCAAGCCAGCGGCCCCGCCAATACATCGCCGGGTCGCCCTGGTCTTTCCTGCCAAGCACCCACAAACAGGCGAAGCCGCCTTCTTTGTCGCGCGGGTCTACGATTCGAATCCGAACGCGGCTCCCGGCCCTTATAAGAACTCGATTCCGGTAGCCACAGTGCGCGTGGAGCAGACGCAGGCGGGTGCGGGCACTGAACCCGGGACCGGCAGCGAAGTCTGGGACGTGCGTGACGCAAGCGGCGGCGCGCTCGAGTTCCGTTTTCAGTACCAGCGAGGGGTTCCGGTGCGCGTCAAATCGGAGAGCAAGCCGCGCTCCACGGTCGAGCCCGACTTCTACCGCATCTACAAAGTCGACCAAGGCGTGGCGATGGTGAAGAGCGTGCCCGCCGGCATCGACCGCATACAGCAGTACTCGCTCCGGGTAACCATGGCAGAGCTGGTAAAGCTCTTTGACGGGACGGAAGAAGTCGTCAGCGTCGCACTGGTGCCCTGGTACATGCGGCAGGTGTCCCTGCCCTAAGTGCGTCGGGATGATCTTCACCTGGCTGAAGGTCATCCCCGGCAAGGACTCCTTAGTCTTCGCGACCGGGCCAGCCGTCGCCGGCATCAGTGCTTGTGGTCGTGGCCGTGATGATGCCCGTGATCGTGCGCGTGGTCATGCCCGTGCGCTTCGTCACCATAGCCCTCGGCGGCGTGCTCGTGCCTGCCCACCGCGTCCGGCTCGAACGGCGCCTCCACCTCGCTCACCGCCGCGCCCTTCTTCTCCAGCGCCTCCGCTAACGCGGGATCGGCGGCCAGGCGCAGGAACCCGTCGCCGACCAGCACCGGCACGTGCCGGTTGCCGAGGTCATAGGCGATGCGCACGAGGTCGGCCGGCCGCTTGCATTCGACGTGCAGGAGCTTCTCCGTCGCCGCCACCACCTCGATCACCCGCCCATCGGACGCGGTGACCAGATCGCCCCCGCGCAGCACCTCGCCGCGCGGCATCTTCAGCGACACCTCCTCGCCTGAGACCAGCCGCGCCTGTACCGCGCCTTGCTGCCTGGACGCGAACGGCAGCCGCAACTGCCCCTTCACCTCCAGCTTGTACGCGGCGCGCGCAATCTTGAGCTTCGCCTTTATCTCGATCATTTCACCGCCCGCGGTTCCCGGTCCTTGCTGCGCCGCTGCTTGAGAAAGCCCCGCACCGCGCCGATCTGCGCCTTGTCGAAGAGCGCCGGCGCGTGGCCCACGCCCTTGAACTCCACGCTCTGCGTGCCGGGCTTGCGCCGGCGCATCTCCTCCACGGTCGAAGCAAGCAGCACCTCGGACTCGGCGCCGCGCAGCACCAGCGTCGGGCTGGTCACGGCGTTCCACACCGTCCACAGGTCGATGCCGCGCAGGAATTCCGGCCCGATCGGCAGCTCCGGGTCGGACTGCGCGTTCCACTGCCCGATCGCCGGATCGAAGCGCAGGTACCAGCGCTCGTCTTCCTTGCGCTGGCGCACGCTGTGCTTGATGAGGTGCTGCCACTGCGCCTCGGTCAGCGGCCCGAACGCCGCCAGCGCGCCGCGCAGGAACTCGCCGGCCGCCTTCAGGGTACCGAAGCCGTGCGGGCGACCGAGATGGCCCTTCAAGCGGAACAGCCCGTTCCACGGCACGAACGGTCCGACGTCGTTCAGCACCAGGCGCCCGATCGGCGTGCCGCGCTTGGCCGCGAGCATCATGCCCATCAGCCCGCCCATCGACGTGCCGACCCAATCCAGGGTGCGCGTGCGCAGCTCGCGCAGGAACCCCGCGCGCACCGGCGTGGTCACGCGCGCCACGAGCGCCGCGGCATCCGACAGGTACGTCGAGAACGTGTAGCCCGAGCGGTCTTCGAGCCAGTCGCTCTCGCCGCGCCCCACCACGTCCATGCACACCACGCGGTAATCGCCCTGCAGCGCCTCGGCGAGGTAGTCGAAATCGCGGCTGTTGCGCGACAGGCCGTGCACGCACATGACGACGTGCGGATTGTCCGGGTCGCCCCAGTCGGTATAGGCGACGCGGTGAAAGCCCTCGGGCCCCAGGCTGAGGATGCTTTGCTGGCGCATGCTCACGGCGCGAGCGCGCGCCGCAGGCGCGCCACCCCTTCGGCGAGCTTCGCCTCCTCGGCTGCGAAGCACCAGCGCACGTAGCCCTCGCCTTCCGGCCCGAACGCCGCCCCCGGCGCGAGTCCCAGGCCGTGCTCGGCGACCAGCTTCTTGCAGAACGCGAGGCTGTCGGTCATGCCGCGCACGCGGAAGAACACGTACATGGTGCCCGAGGGGCTCGCCACCTCGACGCCCGGGATCGTGCGCAGTTCCTTGACCAGGAAGTCGCGCGCCTTGCGAAAGCGCTCGAGGGTATGGGCGATGACCGGCTCGCCCTGCGTCACCGCGGCCAGGCCCGCGCGCTGCACGAACACCGGCGCGCAGGAGGTGTTGTACTCCACCAGCTTGCCCATGTCGGCTTCGAGCGCCGCCGGCAGCACTGCCCAGCCCAGGCGCCAGCCGGTCATCAGCCAGCTCTTGGAGAACGTGTTGGTGCTGATGACGCGCTCGCCCGCCTCGGCGAGGTCGAGGAACGAGGGCGCGACGTTGTTGCCTTCGTAGTACAGGCGCTCGTAGGCGTCGTCGGCGAAGATCCAGATGCCGTGGCGCCGGCAGTGCTCGAGGATCGCGCGCTGCGCGTCGCGCGTGACGGTCCAGCCGGTGGGGTTGTTGGGCGAGTTGAGGTAGAGCGCCTTGGTGCCCGGCTTGAGCGCATCGAGCAGCCGGTCCAGGTCGAGGCGCCAGCCTTGCGGCGCGAACTCGAGCGCCACGGTGTCGACCCGGGCGTTGAGGATCTTGGGGATCTCCTGCAGGTTCGGCCACAGCGGCACCACCTCGACCACCCGGTCGCCGGGATCGACGAGCAGCTGCGACACCAGCATCAGCGCGTTCACGCCCGCGCTCGTCACCACGATCTCCGCGGGCGCGGTCGGGCGGTGCAGGCGCGTCACGTACGCGGCGAGCGCGTCGCGCAGCTCGGCGATGCCGTAGTTGCTGGAGTAGAACAGCTCGCCCGCCTCGATCGAGGCGATGCCAGCCTTGCGGATGAACTCGGGCGTCGGCTCGTCGGGCTCGCCGACCCAGAAGGCGACGATGTCCTTCCTGCCGATGCCGGCGTTGAACAGCTCGCGGATCTTGGACGCGGTCAGCGCGCGCACGGCGGCGCGCGCGGCGATGGGCTCGGGGCTCTCGGGTCGCATGCGGATATTGTAGATTGCCGGACTCGGATGACCGCCGATACAGTTTCGCTGCAGAAATGGGCGCTCGCCGCGGGCTGCGCGCTGATGGTGGCCTGGGGCGTGAACTTCGCCATCACCAAGGTGGTGCTCGCCGAGCTCGGCGTGTGGCCGTTCCTGTTCGTGCGCTTTCTGTCCATGCCGCTCGCCGGGTTCGCCCTGCTCCTCGCCGTCACGCGGCGCCACTTCCCGAAGACCTGGCCGCAGCGCGAGGACCTGGCGCGCTTCATCGCCGCGGGCCTGATCGGCCACACGGCGCATGTGAGCCTCGTGATGTGGGGCATCAACCTGTCGACGGCGTTCTCCTCGTCGCTGGTGCTGACCTCGAGCCCGCTGTGGACGCTCCTGATCCTCGCGCTGCTCGGCGCCGAGAAGCTCCGCCGGCGCCAGCTGATCGGCACGCTGGTCGCGTTCGCCGGCATCGTCGTCTTCCTCTCCGACAAGTTCGTCGCCGGTTTCGCGCTCGCCGGCGCCGGCGACCTGGTGCTGCTCGTGGCGGCGTCGCTGTTCTCGCTCTACACGGTGATCACCAAGCCGCTCGTGGAGCGCTACGGGCCGCTCAACGTGATGTGTTATTCGCTGCTGTTCGGCGCGCCGCCGCTCGTGCTCGCCACCCTGCCCGCGTTCCTCGACGCGCCGCTCGCCGACGTCTCCGCCGGCGTCTGGTTCGGGGTGTTCTGGGCGATCTTCGTGTCCTCGTTCCTCGGCTGGATCGTGTGGGCGTGGGTGAACGCGGTGCGCGGGCTCGCGAGGAGCGCGCCGCTGCAGTACCTGATGCCGCCGATCGCCGGGGTGGTGGCGTGGCTCACGCTGGGCGAGACCTTCACCTGGCTGAAGATCGCGGGCGCGGTGGCCGCGATGGCGGGCATCGCCTGGGCGCAGTCCGGCGCGCCCAGCAAGACGCCGCCCGACGCGGGCTAATTGGGGACAGACCCCATTTTTCTCATTTGCGACACGTTCGCAGATGAGAAAAATGGGGTCTGTCCCCTATTTGAAGGAATTGAAGGCCGAGATGGCGCGGTCGATGCCGGCCTGATCCACGTCGAGGTGCGTGACGAGGCGCAGGCGCGCGCCGGGCAGGACAATCACGCCGTGCTTCGCAAGGTGCTCGGCAAGGCCGGGCTTCGCATCGTAGAACACCATGTTCGAGGACGGCGCGGGCGCGCCGATGCCCTTTGCCAGGCGCTCGGCGTTGGCGTGGTCCTCGGCGAGGCGCTCGACGTTGTGCTCCAGCGCGTACAGACCGGCGGCGGCGAGCACGCCCGCCTGGCGCATGACACCGCCGAGCATCTTGCGCGCACGCCTGGCGCGCGCGATGAAGTCCTTCGAGCCCAGGAGCATGGTGCCCGCGGGCGCGCCCAGGCCCTTGGACAGGCACGCGGACACCGAGTCGAAGCCGCGGCACAGGTCCTTCACGCTCGTGTTCAGCTTCACTGCGGCGTTGAAGATGCGCGCGCCGTCGAGATGCGTGGCGAGGCCGCGGCGCTTCGCCAGCGCGAGCGCGTCGTCGAAGTAGGCTCGCGGGATGACGCGGCCGGTGATCGTGTTCTCCAGCGCCAGCAGCCGCGTCCTGGCGAAGTGCGGGTCGTCGGGCTTGATCGCCGCCTCGACGTCTTTCAGGTCGAGCGTGCCGTCGGGCCGGTTGACGACGGCCTGCGGCTGGATCGAGCCCAGCACCGCGCCCCCGCCCGCTTCGTCGCGGTAGGTGTGCGCCTCCATGCCCACCAGCACCTCGTCGCCGCGCTGGCAGTGGCTCATCAGCGCGGCGAGGTTTGACTGCGTGCCCGTGGGAAACAACAGCGACGCCTCGAAGCCGAAGATCTCGGCAGCCCGCGCCTGCAGCCGGTTCACCGTCGGGTCGTCGCCGAACACGTCGTCGCCCACTTCGGCCGC
>JBFFZT010000140.1:0-5573 GCA_041568535.1 Burkholderiales bacterium
GCATGTTCCTTCCGACCTTCGATCGGAGCTTACGTTCGCTGATCGCCGCCTGCACCCGCATGAAACGCTCGCGCCGTGCCTCCTTCACCTCTTCCGGCACCGGGTCGGGCAGCGCGTTCGCCGCCGCGCCGTCGACCGGCGAATAGGCGAAGCAGCCGACGCGGTCGAGCTGCGCCGCTTCGAGGAACTGCAGCAGCGCGTCGAACTCGCCTTCCGTCTCGCCCGGGAAGCCGACGATGAAGGTACTCCTCACCGTCAGCTCCGGGCAGATGTCGCGCCAGCGCGACAGTCGCTCGAGCACCTTCTCGGCGCTCGCCGGGCGCTTCATCAGCTTCAGGATGCGCGCGCTCGCGTGCTGAAACGGCACATCCAGATACGGCAGGATCCTTCCTTCCGCCATCAGCGGGATCACCTCGTCGACGTGCGGGTACGGGTAGACGTAGTGCAGCCGCACCCACACGCCGAGCTCGCCCAAAGCCTTGCACAGCTCGACCATGCGCGTCTTCAGCGGCCGGCCCTGCCAGAAGCCGGTGCGGTACTTCAGGTCGACGCCGTAGGCGCTCGTGTCCTGCGAAATGACGAGCAGCTCCTTCACCCCGGCGCGCACCAGGTTCTCGGCCTCCTGCATCACTTCGCCCACCGGGCGCGACACGAGGTCGCCGCGCATCGACGGGATGATGCAGAAGCTGCAGCGGTGGTTGCAGCCTTCGGCGATCTTCAAATACGCGTAATGCTTCGGCGTGAGCTTGATGCCCGTCAACGAAAATGAGGGCGGCACCAGGTCAGTAAAGGGATCGTGGGGCTTGGGGAGGTGCGCGTGCACGGCGCGCATCACGCCCTCGGTGTCGTGCGGGCCGGTGACCGCCAGCACGCTCGGGTGCGCCGACTGCACCACGCCCTCCTTCGCGCCCAGGCACCCGGTGACGATCACCCTGCCGTTCGCGGCCAGCGCCTCGCCGATGGCGCCGAGCGACTCCTCGACCGCGGCGTCGATGAAGCCGCAGGTGTTGACGATGACGAGATCCGCCCCCCCGTAGTCCTTCGCCGTGGCGTAGCCCTCCGCGCGCAGCTGCGTGAGGATGCGCTCCGAGTCCACCAGGGCCTTGGGGCACCCCAGGGACACGAACCCTATCTTGGGCACGCTACTTCTTGTCGGGATCGGACTTGTTCTGCGGCTGCGCCGGGAACCCGGGCAGCGAGAAGCCGGCGAACATGCTGCGCGCCTGGTTCTGCATCTGGTCCTGGAACTGCGCGAACACCTTCTGGCTCTGCTCGATGTAGGCCTGCATCAGGTTCTGCATCGCCGGGCCCTGCAGGTTCATGAACTGCGCCCACAGCTCCTGCGAGGCGCGCGAGTTGTCGCCGTAGATCTTCTGCGACTGGTCCTGCAGCGCCTTCTGCATGCTCTGGAACGCTTCCAGGTTCTTCTCCAGGTACGAGCCCATGAAGCCCTGCATGGCGCTGCCGTAGGAGCGGATCATCTGCGACAGCAGGTCGGAAGAGAACATCGGCACGCCGCCCGACTCCTCCTCGAGGATGATCTGCAGCAGGATCGGGCGCGTCAGGTCGTCGCCGGTCTTGGCGTCGACGACGCGGAACTCCTCCTGCTTGAGCACCATCTGCTTCACGTCCGCGAGCGTGATGTAGCTCGAGGTCTTGGTGTCGTACAGACGCCGGTTGGGGTACTTCTTGATCAGCCGCTGGCGGCTGTCGGTCTTGACGTCTTCGGGAAGTGCGGCCATGGGCAAGTCTACTCCTTAGTACATGTGCTGGCCGCCGTTGATCGAGATGTTCGCCCCGGTCACGAACGCGGCCTCTTCCGAGCACAGGTAGATGATGAGCCCCGCCACTTCATCCGGCTTGCCCAGCCGCCCGACGGGAATCTGCGGCAGGATCTTGGAATCGAGGATCTCCTTCGGGATCGCGGTCACCATCTTGGTGCCGATGTAGCCCGGGGAGATGGTGTTGATGGTGACGTTCTTCTTCGCCACCTCCAGCGCCAGCGCCTTGGTGAAGCCGTGGATGCCGGCCTTGGCCGCCGAGTAGTTGGTCTGGCCGAAGGCGCCCTTCTGGCCGTTCACCGAGGACACGTTGATGACGCGGCCCCAGGCGCGCTCCACCATGCCGTCCATCACCTGCTTGGTCATGTTGAAGCACGAGTCGAGGTTGGTGCGCATCACCGCGTCCCAGTCGGCCTTGCCCATCTTCTTGAACGTCATGTCGCGCGTGATGCCGGCGTTGTTCACCAGGATGTCGATGGGACCGACCTCGGTGGTGATGCGCGCGGCCTTCGCCGCGCAGTCGTCGAAGTTGGCCACGTCCACCGGGTAGGCGCCGAAGCTGTAGCCCTGGCCCTTCATCTCGTCGAGCCAGCCCTTGTACTTGGTGTTCGACGGCGAATAGGTGACCACCACCTTGTAGCCGGCGTCGGCCATCTTCGTCGAGATCGATTCGCCCAAGCCCCCCATGCCGCCGGTGACGACGGCGATTCGCTGCTTCGCCATGATTCTCCTCCTCCGAAAACGAGTCTACACCATCACATCATGTGCATGCCGCCGTTCACCGAGATGTTGGCGCCGGTGATGTAGCCCGCATCTTCGGACGCCAGGAACGCGACCACCGCGGCGATCTCCTCCGGCTTCGCCAAGCGCCCCATCGGGATCGACGCCACGATCTGCTCGCGGATCTCGGGCCGGATCGCGCGCACCAGCTCGGTCTCGACGTAGCCCGGCGACACGGTGTTCACGGTGACGCCCTTCCTCACCAGCTCCTGCGCCAGGGCCTTGGAGAAGCCCGCCATGCCGGCCTTGGCCGCCGAGTAGTTGGTCTGCCCGAACTGGCCCTTGATGCCGTTCACCGAGGAGATGTTGACGATGCGGCCCCAGCCGCGCTCGCTCATGCCGTCGACCACCTGGCGCGTGACGTTGAACACGCTGTTGAGGTTCGTGTTGATCACCGCCATCCAGTCCTGCTCGGTCATGCGCTTGAAAATGCTGTCCCGCGTGATGCCGGCGTTGTTGACCAGGATCTCCACCGGGCCGACCACCGACTTCACGTGGTAGAACATCTCGGCGCAGCTGTCGAACTCGGCGACGTCGCCCTCGGCGGCGTGCACGCGAAAGCCCTCGCCGCGCATCGCCGCCAGCCACTCGGCCTTCTTGTCGTAGTCGGGCAGGCACCCCGCCACCACCGTGTGGCCTGCGGCGCCCAGGCGCCGGCAGATCGCCGTGCCGATGCCGCCCATGCCGCCGCTGACGAAGGCGACCCGCGCCTTCGCCGGCCGCGCCTGCTCTCCGGCGGCGTTCTCCTGCTCCAGGACCGCGCTCATCGCTCCACCGCCAGCGCCACGCCCATGCCGCCGCCGATGCACAGCGACGCCAGGCCCTTCTTCGCGTCGCGCTTCGCCATCTCGTGCAACAGCGTGACCAGGATGCGGCAGCCCGAGGCGCCGATGGGGTGCCCCAGCGCGATGGCGCCGCCGTTCACGTTGACTCTCGAGGTATCCCAGCCCATCTGCCGGTTGACCGCAATGGCCTGCGCCGCGAACGCCTCGTTGATCTCCAGCAGGTCGAGGTCCTTCGGCTCCCAGCCGGCGCGGGCGAGACAGCGCTTGGAGGCCGGCACCGGGCCCATGCCCATGTACTTCGGGTCGACGCCCGCCGAGGCGAAGCTCTTGATGCGCGCGATGGGCTTCAGCCCGAGCTCCTTCGCCTTCTTCGCGCTCGCCACCAGCACCATGGCGGCGCCGTCGTTGATGCCCGAGGCGTTGGCCGCGGTCACCGTGCCGTTCTTGTCGAAGGCGGGCTTCAGGCCCTTCATCGCTTCGAGCGTCGCGCCGTGGCGCGGGTACTCGTCGTCGGCGAACAGCACCGGCCCCTTCTTCGACTTGATCTCGAACGGGATGATCTCGTCCTTGAAGCGCCCGGCCTTCTGCGCGGCTTCGGCCTTGTTCTGGCTCTTCACCGCGAACTCGTCCTGCTCCTCGCGGGTCACGGCGTATTCCTTGGCCACGTTCTCCGCGGTGACGCCCATGTGGTACTGGTTGAACGCGTCCCACAGCCCGTCGACGATCATCGAGTCGACCATCTTCGCGTCGCCCATGCGAAAGCCGTCGCGCGAGCCGTTCAGCACGTGCGGCGCGATGCTCATGTTCTCCTGGCCGCCGGCGACCACCAGGTCCGCGTCGCCGTTGGCGATCGACTGCGCGGCGAGCATCACCGCCTTCAGCCCCGAGCCGCACACCTTGTTGATGGTCATGGCCGGAATCATGTCGGGCAGCCCGGCCTTGATCGCCGCCTGGCGCGCCGGGTTCTGGCCGACGCCCGCGGCGAGCACCTGGCCGAGGATCACTTCCGAGACCTGCTCCGCCTGCACGCCCGAGCGCTCGAGCAACTTCTTCAGCACGTGCGCGCCGAGGTCGGCCGCCGGCGTTTTCGCCAGGCTGCCGCCGAATTTGCCGATGGCGCTCCTTGCCGCCCCTACGATGACGATGTCTTCCATGAACTTCTCCTCTTTGCCTAGTTTGCCTTCTGCTTTACGTAGCGCCCCGGGGCCGGCTCGATCGCCTTGTAGCGCGCGTTGCCCGCTTTCTTCGGCGCCTTGCGCGCGCCGCCCTTGTGCTTTTCCAGCCAGGCGGCCCATCGCGTCCACCAGCTGCCCGGATGTTCTTTCGCACCCTCGAGCCACGCCTCCGGGTCCGCGGGGTACGGCGCGCCCGCCCAGTAGCTGCGGCGCTTCTTCGCCGCCGGGTTGACGACCCCGGCGACGTGCCCGGCGGCGCCGAGCACGAACGTCTTCTCGCCGCCGAGCAGCCCGAGCGAACGGTACGCCGAGCGCCACGGCACGATGTGGTCCTCGCGCGTGGCGACGACGAAGCTCGGCCGGTCCACCTTGGTGAGATCCACCGGCACGCCGAGGTTGGTCGTCGCGGCCGGCACGCGCAGCTTGTTTTCCAGGTAGGTGTTCCGCAGGTACCAGCAGTACATGGGGCCCGGCAGGTTGGTGCTGTCGGCGTTCCAGTACAGCAGGTCGAACGCGGGCGGCGTGCCGCCCTTCAGGTAATTGTTGACCACGTACGGCCAGATCAGGTCGTTCGCGCGCAGCGACGAGAACACGGTGGCGAGCTCGCGCCCCGGCAGGATGCCGCCGCCCCCGAGCGTCGCTTCGCGCGCCGCCACGCTCGTCTCGTCGACGAACAGGCCGATCTGGCCGGTGTCCGAAAAATCGAGCATCGTCGTGAGGTAGGTGACACTTTCCACCAGGTCCTCGTCCTTCGCCGCCAGCACCGCGAGCGCGGCGCCCAGCAGCGTGCCGCCGACGCAGAAACCCAGCGCGTTCACGCGATCGGCCTTGGTGATGGTGCGCGTGACGCGCAGCGCTTCGAGCACGCCCATCTCCAGGTAGTCGTCCCAGCCGTAGCCGCCCTGCTCAGGGCCGACGTTGCGCCAGGACACCATGAACACCGTGTGGCCCTCGCCCACCGCGTAGCGCACGAAGGAGTTTTCGGGCTGCAGGTCGAGGATGTAGTACTTGTTGATGCAGGGCGGGATCATCACCAGCGGGCGCTTCGCCAC
>JBFFZT010000141.1:0-5559 GCA_041568535.1 Burkholderiales bacterium
CGCGGCTGGCTGCAGCCGGTGCGCCACGTGCACCGCATGCGCCTGTCGGACCTGCAGGGCATCGGCGCGCAGATCGCCAAGGTGGAGCAGAACACGCGCCAGTTCCTGGAGGGCCGGCCCGCGAACAACGTGCTGCTCACGGGGGCGCGAGGCACGGGCAAATCCTCGATCGTCAAGGGGCTGCTCAACAAGTACCACAAGCAGGGGCTGCGCCTGATCGAGGTGGAAAAGAACGACCTGGTCGACCTTGCCGCGATCACCGACCAGGTGGCAGGCCGCGAAGAGCGCTTCCTCGTGTTCTGCGACGATCTCACGTTCCACGGCGCCGAGGACGGCTACATTGCGCTCAAAGTCGCGCTCGATGGCTCGATCTCGACGACCTCGGAGAACGTGCTGATCTACGCCACGTCAAACCGCAGGCATCTGATGCCCGAGTACATGGCGGAGAACCTCGAGACCAAGTACCTCGGCGACGAGATCCATCCCGGCGAGACGGTCGAGGAGAAGATCTCGCTCTCCGAGCGCTTCGGCCTGTGGGTTTCCTTCTACCCCTTCGACCAGGACGAGTACCTGGACATCGTGGCGCACTGGCTGAAGACGCTGGGCGTGGCGCCCAAGGCGGCCGCAGCCGCGCGCGAGGAGGCGCTGCAGTGGTCGTTGCAGCGCGGCTCGAGGAGCGGGCGCATCGCCTACCAGTTCGCGCGCGACTGGGCGGGCAAGCACTCCGGAGCAAAGTAGCGTGGCGCTCGAAGTCGCCGCGGCCGTGATCCAGCGCGCCGACGGGGCCTTTTTGCTGGCGCAGCGCCCGCCGGGCAAGGTCTACGCCGGCTACTGGGAGTTCCCCGGCGGCAAGATCGAGCCGGGGGAGGCTGCCGATCGGGCGCTCGCGCGCGAGCTGCGCGAAGAGCTCGGCATCGAGGCCTGCACCAGCTTTCCCTGGCTGACGCGCGAATACACCTACCCGCACGCGTCGGTGCGGCTGAACTTCTTTCGCGTCACCGCCTGGAAGGGCGACCCGCACCCGAAGGAGCAGCAGGCGATCGCCTGGCAGCGATTCGACGCGCCGCTCGCCGCGCCGATGCTGCCGGCGAACGCACCGGTGCTCGCCGCGCTCGGTCTGCCGCACGAGTATGCGATCACCGACGCGGAGAGCCGCGGCACGCGGGAAATGCTGGCGCGCGTACGCGCGCGGCTCGCGCAAGGCCTGAAGCTGATCCAGGTGCGCGACCGCGGCCTGGCGGGCCGCGACGCGTTCGTGCGCGACGTGGTGCACCTTGCGCATCGGCACGGCGCGCGCGTGCTGGTAAGCGGCGCGGCAACGCATGGCGACGGGGTGCATTTCACGGCGGCACAGCTGATGGCGCTCGAGTCGCGGCCGCAGAACTGTCTGGCTGCTGCCTCGTGCCATACGGCGGCCGAGCTGGCGCGCGCAGCCGCGCTGGAGCTGGACTTCGCGGTGCTCGGGCCCGTCAAGCCCACGCCTTCGCACCCGGATGCGCACCCTCTGGGCTGGGACGGTTTCGCGCGCATCGCGCGCGGCGCCAGCATCCCGGTGTACGCCATCGGCGGCATGACGCGCCGCGACCTGGAGGCCGGCTGGCGCGCGGGCGCGCACGGCGTGGCGATGATCAGCGGCGCCTGGGGCTAGTCGGCTTCGTCGCGCGGCTTGGAATCGCCTTCCGGCACGCGGTAGTTCTCGGCCGCCCAGTTGCCGAGATCGATCAGCCGGCAGCGCTCGCTGCAGAACGGCCGCCAGGCGTTGTGCGCGGCGAAGGGTGCAGGCGCGCCGCAGCGCGGGCAGGGAACGGTCTTTACAGGTTGCAAAACGTGAGCTCGAAATTGACGTCCCAGTCGGCGGCGCGCGGCTTGGGATCCTCGCTCGCCTGCGTCAGGAAGCGGATGTTGAGCACGTACTTGTTGGCGCTGATCTCGGGCACGCAGTTGGCCGCCGGGTCGAGGCGCACGCGCAGCATCTGCGCGGTCTTGCCGCCCAGCATCTGCTGGAAGGTGCCGAGCGGCGCCGAGAGGCGCTGCGGCTTGCCCGACTCGCGCAGGATGCGCAGGATGATCGCGGTGCCGTCGCGCAGCGGGAACAGCGGCCCGGTCCAGGCGGCGAGCTGGCCGATGCGCTCTTCGGCCGGCCGGTGCAGCCAGAAGTGGTAGGAGGGCAGGTCGAACTCGCAGGCGCCGCCCGGAATGCCGGTGCGCTGCTTGATCGACATCAGCCAGTCGTTCTCGCGGATGTACTGTCCGATCTTGCCGGTCATCGAGAACAGCGCCGCCGCCGCCTGCTCGATGTCGCGCAGCACGCTCGAGAGCGCCTCTTCGGAGATTTCCGGGTTGTTGCGGAAGGACAGCAGCACCTGCTTCTGCCGCTCCAGTTCCTGCAGCAGGTCGGACTTCAGGTCAGCGCGTCCGGACACCTCCAGGATCTCGAACAGCGTAAGAAGCGCGACGTGGTGATCGAGCGGGTCGGTGCGCGCGATGAAATGGCGCGAGCGCTCGAACAGATCCTCCAGTCGCAGCAAGGTCCGGATGCGCTCATTGAGCGGGTACTCGTAGGTGATCACGGCCGCCCTGCGAAAGTTTGGCGGATTCTGAGTGATTTGCGCGGCGCTGACAAATTCATGCCGGGGTGCGGGCCATCTCGAGGTAGCGCTGGTGCAACGCGCGCACCTGCTTGTGCAGCGCGTCAAGGGTGCCCGAATTGTCGATCACGTCGTCGGCGGCGGCGAGGCGCGCCGGCCTGGAGGTCTGCGCGCCGATGATGCGCTCGATCTCGTCGTCGGCGAGCCCGCTACGGCGCCTCACGCGCTCCTGTTGCAGCCGCGGCGGGCAGTCGACGACCAGCACGCGCTGTACGCGCTTGCGGTAATCGGGCGATTCGACGAGTAACGGTACCACGTGCACCACGTAGGGCGCCGCCGAGGCGGCGATGCGCCGCTCGGACTCGGCGCGGATCATGGGGTGCAGCAGCGCTTCGAGGCGCGCCTTGGCGGCCGCATCGGCAAACACGAGAGCGCGCACCTTGGCGCGGTCCATCGCGCCGGCGGCGTCGACGTACTCCTCGCCGAGGGCGCGGCGCAGGCCCGCGATCGCGGCGCCGCCCGCGCGCGTCAGCTCGTGGGCGATGGCGTCGGTGTCGACCACGGCGGCGCCGAGCCGCGCGAACTCCTCCGCCGCGGCGCTCTTGCCGCTGCCGATGCCGCCCGTGAGGCCCACGACAAAGGCCATCAACCGAGGATCGGCAGCCAGCGACGCGTGATGATGTCCCCCCAGAACAGCGCGATCAGCCCCGCGGCGGCGAGGTAGGGTCCGAACGGGATCGGCTTCTCGCGCCCGTGGCGCGCGAAAACGATGAGCAGGAGGCCTACGGCGGCGCCCACCACGGACGACAGCAGGATCACCAGCGGCAGCTTCTGCCAGCCGAGCCAGGCGCCGATGGCGGCGAGCAGCTTGAAATCGCCGTGGCCCATGCCTTCCTTGCCGGTGGCGAGCTTGAAGGCCCAGTACACCAGCCACAGCGACAGGTACCCGGCAACCGCGCCGATCACTGCGGTGCCGAGGGGCGCGAACACGCTGGCAAAGTTGATGAGCAGGCCCGCCCACAGCAGCGGCAGCGTGATGTCGTCGGGCAGCAGCTGCGTGTCGAAGTCGATCACCGCGAGCGCGAGCAGCGCCCAGCCGAAGCCCGCCGCGCCGAGCGCCGCGAGCGACGGACCGAAGCGCCACGCGGCGTAGGCGCCGATCAGGCCGGCGGCGAGCTCGATCACGGGATAGCGCGCCGCGATGCGCGCGCCGCAGGCAGCGCACTTGCCGCGCAGCACCAGCCAGCTGATGATCGGAATGTTCTGCAAGGCGCTGATGCGATGGCCGCACGCCGGGCACGCGGAGCGCGGCACGAGCAGGTTGTAGCGCCCTTCGGCCGGCGGCGTCGCGGCAGTGCCGGCGAGCTCGGCGCACTGTTCGCGCCACTCGCGCTCCATCATCTTCGGCAGGCGATGGATGACCACGTTCAGGAACGAGCCGATGCACAAGCCCAGGGCCAGCGCCACCCAGGGCAGGACCGCTGGCTGGGCGAGCCAGCCGAACGCCGCCATCTAGACGGCTTGGCCCATCTTGAAGATCGGCAGGTACATGGCGATCACCATGCCGCCGATCAGCGTGCCGAGCACCACCATGATCATGGGCTCCATGAGCGAGGACAGCGCCTCGACGGCGTCATCGACCTCCGCTTCGTAGAAGTCTGCCACCTTGCCGAGCATCGCGTCCAGCGCCCCGGTCTCCTCGCCGATCGAGCACATCTGCAGCACCATGTTCGGGAACACGCCCGAGTTCTGCATCGCCATGGTGAGCGAGGTGCCGGTCGAGACCTCGGCCTGGATCTTCTTGGTGGCGGTGAGGTAGACGTGGTTGCCCGAAGCGCCGCCGACCGAGTCGAGCGCCTCGACCAGCGGCACGCCCGCCGCGAACATGGTGGCGAGCGTGCGCGTCCAGCGCGCGATGGTCGACTTCAGCACCAGGTCGCCGAACACGGGGAGCTTCAGCATCAGCCGGTCCATGAAGATCTGCACCGGCACCGAGCGCTTCCAGGCTTCGAGAAAGCCGATCACCCCGCCGATCACCGCCGGGAAGATGATGTACCAGTTGGCGACGAACCAGTCCGAGATCGCCATCACCAGCAGCGTCGGCGCGGGCAGGTCGGCGCCGAAGTTGGTGAACACCTCCTTGAACGCGGGGATGACGAAGATCATGATCACCGCGGTGATGATGAATGCCACCACGACGATGGCGATGGGGTAGAACAGCGCCGATTTGATCTTCGACTTGATGGCGAGGATCTTTTCCTTGTAGGTGGCGAGGCGATCGAGCAGCGTCTCCAGAATCCCCGCCTGCTCGCCGGCAGCCACCAGGTTGCAGAACAGGTTGTCGAAATGCAGCGGATACTTGCGGAACGCCGCGGCGAGCGAGGAGCCGGTCTCGACCTCGGTCTTCACCTCGATCAGCAGCCGCGCCACCGCCGGGTTGGAGGCGCCCTTGCTGACGATGTCGAAGCATTGCAGCAGCGGCACGCCGGCCTTCATCATGGTCGCCAGCTGGCGCGTGAACAGCGAGATGTCCTTCTCGGTGACCTTGCCGCCCTTGCCGTACTTCTGCTTCTTGACCTTCTGGACGATGATGCCCTGGCGGCGCAGCGTGGCGTTGACCGCGGCTTCGCTCACCGAGCGCAATTCGCCGCGGATGACCTTGCCGCCCTTGTCGCGGCCCTCCCAGAGGAAGTTGAACTCCTTGGGCCCCGCGGCCTTCGCCGCTGCTGTTGCCATCGAGCGCTCCCTGGATCGCTATGCCTGTCGCTGCAGGACTGACCGGCGATGATGCCCTGCGGCCAGGGTTTTGTAAAGCCTCAGGTTTCTCACCTAAGCCGCTGACCCGCCTTGCTTTTGGGGGCTCCCAAGACCCCCTTTTCAGGGCATCTCGGCGGCCGCCGCCACGGGCGCCGGCGGGCGGAAGACGCGCACCGTTTTCACGCTGCGCCCCTGCGCGTGGACGATCTCCAGC
>JBFFZT010000142.1:0-5529 GCA_041568535.1 Burkholderiales bacterium
AGCCACTTGGTGCCGATGGCGCGAAAGCGCGCGAGGTGCTCGCGCGGCCCGCCTTGCGAGGCCACCATTACCGGGATGCGCGCTTCATGCGCGATGTCGAGGAGCTCGCCCGCGCGCGGGTTGGTGAGCGGGATGTTGACGCCGTAGGGCTTGTCGGTGCCCGCCTTGATATCGGCGAGCGCCTTGCGGAAATCGTCCGGGCGCATGGGCCCGGCGGCGATCACGCCCATCGCGCCCGCGTTCGACACCGCGATGACGAGCGGCGCGTTGGACGAGGCCCAGCTCATTGCCGCCTGGAACACCGGGTAGCGGATGCCGAGGAGCTCGGTGATGCGCGTCTTCACGCTTCCTCCCGCTCGCGCGCGATCAGCTCGCGCGCGCGCGCCGCGAGCTTGTCCAGCGCGGCATCGAACACTTCCCGCTCCCTCGCGCCGAGGCAGTCGAGGAAGGCGTCGTTCCTCTCCGCCGCGGCGCGGATCAACCCCTGGTACAGCGCGCGCCCGGCGCGCGTCAGCGTGAGGCGCACGCCGCGCGCGTCCTCGGCGTCGATCGAGCGCAGCACGAGGCGGCGCGCGGCGAGGCCCGAGACCACGCGGCTCATCTGGCTCTTGTCGATGCCCGCGGCGCTCGCCAGCGCGTTCAGCGACTGCGGCTCGGCGGCGCCGCCGAGCAGCGCGATGGTGCGCCACTCCCACAGGCTCACCCCGAACTCGCGCCGGTAGCGCAGCTCCGCGCCGCGCGACAGCAGGTTCGCCACCACGTGCAGGCGGTAGGACAGCAGCTCGCGGATGCCGGGCGCGTCAGTCGTCGAAGAACGGGGTTTCATGCTCGCCGCGCAGTTTCACGTCGAAGCGGTAGCGCCCGGGCGCTTCCTCGCGCGCGATGAGCAGCGCCCGGCGCGCCGGTGGCACCGCCGCCAGCGCCGGGTCGGCATCGTTCGCCGGATCTCCGGGAAAGAACAGCGTGGTCCTGAGGATGCGCATCAGGCCCGAGAACATCACCATCACGCCGACGTGCGGCGCGCGGCCCGCGGGCGCGCCGGGCCGGAGGGTGCGGAAAGCGTAGTTGCCCGCCTTGTCGGTCGCCGCGCGGCCCCAGCCGAGAAAATTCGGGTCGGCCTCGGCGTGGCGCGGGTCGGCCGGGTGGCGGTAGATGCCCTGCGCGTCCGCCTGCCAGATCTCGACGATCAGGTTCTCGAGCGCCGCACCGTCCTCCTGGCGCACGCAGCCGATGATCTCGATCACCTCGCCCTGCGCCTTGCGGCCTTCGAGCTGCGTCAGGTCGTTCGCGCCCGCATCCACGTAGCGCGGCGGGAAGAACGGGCCGAGGGTGGCTTCGCCGGTCGGGATCATGGCTGCGCCGGTGTCGCGCGCTTGCCGCGCACCACGATGCGGTGCTCGTATACGAGCGCGTTGCGCGGCTCGCCTGTCGGTGGCACGAGCGCCGCCACCAGCCGCGCGCGCGCCTCGGCGTCGGGCACCGCGTTGAAGATGCGGTCCTGCGCATTGAGCGGCTCGCCCGGGAAGTACATCTGCGTCACGAGGCGCGAGAGCCACACGCGCCCGAACACCGAGAAGTGGATGTGCGGCGGGCGCCACCAGCCGTCGTTGGTCGGCACCGGGTAGGCGCCGGGCTTCACCGTGCGCAGCTCGAGCTGCCCCTCGGCGTCGGTGGCGAGCCGCGCCGCGCCGTAGAAATTCGCGTCCACCGGCGCGTGGTCGTCGTCGTTCGGGTGGATGTAGCGCCCGGCGCCGTTCGCCTGCCACACCTCGACCACCGTGCCGCCCACCGGCGCGCCGTCCTCGTCGACGACGCTCAGCCTGAGGTGCATCAACTGCCCGATGGCTTGCTTCTCCCCGTGGCCGGCGATGTCGCCGCCCAGGAGCTGCACGCGCTGCGCCACCTCCACGGGCCCGGTGAGCTCGGAGAGCGTGGGCGCGCGCCGCACGAGCGGCTGCTGCGGGTTGCGCCACGGCGTCTGCGGATAGCCGGGCACGATGCGCGTGGGCTGGGTGCGCTCGTCGCGCGGCGTGATCACGACCTGCATCGTTGACAGCCTAGCGCCAGATAGTTGATGATGTCAACGATGGCCGCGGTGACGCTCTGCGAGTGCTTTGCGCGCGACGGGCTGCAGCACGAGCCCGCCTTCGTGCCGACCGAGGTGAAGCGTCGCCTGATCGAGCGCTTCGCGGCGCTGGGGTTCCCCCGCATCGAGGCCACCTCCTACGCCAACCCGAAGTTGGTGCCGCAGTTCGCCGACGCAAGCGAGCTGCTGCGGACCCTGCCGCGGCGTCCCGGCGCCTTCTACAAGGCGACCTGCGCCAACCCGAAGGCGGTGGAGCGTGCGCTAGCCGACCTCGACGCCGGGTTCGGCGCCAACGAGGTGAGCCTGCTCGTGTCCGCGACCGAATCGCACACGCGGAAGAACCTCAACCGCACGCGCGCCGAGCAGTGGGCGAACGTCGAGGCGATGGTGCGCCTCGCCGGCGGGCGCTTCCGGCTGGTGGGCACGGTCTCGGTCGCCTTCGGCTGCCCGTTCGAGGGCAAGGTCGACCCGGGCGTGGTGGCCGAGGACGTGGCGCGTTTTGCGTCGCTCGGCGTCACGCACGTCGCGCTTGGCGACACCACCGGGCTCGCCACGCCGACGACGGTGAAGGCGATGGTCGCGCGCCTGCCCGCGGGCGCGACGCCCATCGCGCACTTCCACGACACGCGCGGCACGGGCCTCGTGAATTACGTTGCCGCGTATGAGGCGGGCGTGCGCTTCTTCGATTCCTCCTTCGGCGGCGTGGGCGGGCATCCGGCGAAGGTGCAGTACGGCGAGGGCCACACCGGCAACGTGTGCACCGAGGACCTCGTGAGCCTGTTCGAGTCGATGGGCGTCGCCACCGGCATCGACCTCGACGGCCTCCTCGACACCGCGCGCTTCTGCGAGCAGGCGCTGGGACGCGAACTGCACGGGCGCGTCACGCGCCTCGTGGGTTAAACTCGGCCGCGACCCCAGATGAAGCTCGGATATTTCACCATGCCGCTGCACCCGCCGGGCCGACCGTGGCGCGAGACGCTGCGCGAGGACCGCGAGGCGATCCTGATGTGCGACCGCCTCGGCTACAGCGAGGCCTACGTCGGCGAGCACGCCACCGACGCCGCCGAGACCATCACCTCCTGCGCCACCTTCCTCGCCTCGCTGGTGCACGACACGAAGCACATCAAGCTCGGCACCGGCACGCTCAACCTGCCGAACTCGCACCCGGTGACCATCGCCACCACGGTGGCGATGCTCGACACCCTGCTCGAGGGCCGCTTCATCATGGGCATCAGCCCCGGCGGGCTGCCCTCCGACATGGAAGTGTTCGAGAACCTGGGCACGGACCGCGGCAAGCGCTTCCTCGAGTGCATCAACCACGTGCTCGCCATCTGGGCGGGCGAGCCGCCCTACGACATCAAGGGCGAGTTCTGGAACATCTCCACGGCGAAGACGCAGATCCTGGATATCGGCCAGGGCATCATGCTCAAGCCCTTCCAGAAGCCGCACCCGCCGATCGTGATCACCGCGGTCGAGCCGTTCTCGAAGGGCGTCACGGCGGCCGCGGCGCGCGGCTGGGAGCCGATCTCGGCGAACTTCCTGCTGCCGCAGTGGGTGCAGTCGCACTGGGGCCGCTACGAGGAAGGCTGCAAGCAGGGCAAGCGCGCCGCCGACCCGGCCAACTGGCGCGTGGCGAAGACGGTGTTCGTCAGCGACGACGCGAAGAAGGCGAAGGCGTACGGCTTCGGCGCGCAGAGCCCGTACCGCTTCTATTACCAGCAGCTGCTCACCAAGCTGATGCGCGCCGGGCGCGCGAATCTGTTCAAGCACGCCAAGGACGCGCCCGACGACTCGGTGACGCTCGACGGCGTGGTGAACGACCTGGTGATCGCCGGCACGGTGAACGAGGTCGTCGACCAGCTGCTCGCCTTCCGCGAGCGCGTCGGCGACTTCGGCACGCTGCTCTACTGCGGCATCGACTGGGCGGACCCGGCGCTCGCGCGCCGCTCGCTCGAGCTGATGGCCGAGAAGGTGATGCCGGCGGTGAACAGCGCCATCGGCGGGAAGGAAGCCAAGCGTGCGTCCGCTCTCTAGCCGCCTGCCCTACTCGGCGATCGTCGACCGGCCGCCGTTGAAGCTGCCGCAGGGCGGGCGGCTCATCGTCTGGAACATCGTCAACGTCGAGGAGTGGTCGATCGAGCGGCCGATGCCGCGCACGGTGCTCTCGCCCCCGCTCGGCCAGCCGCTGCTGCCCGACCTGCCGAACTGGGCCTGGCACGAGTACGGCATGCGCGTCGGCTTCTGGCGGCTGCTCGAGGTGCTGCAGCGCTTGAAGATCACGCCGACCCTGGCGATCAACGGCTCGGTGTGCAAGACGTATCCGCGCGTCGCGCAGGCCGCGCACGAGGCAGGCTGGGAGTTCATGGGCCACGGCTACGTGCAGCGGCCGATGCACCACCTCGAGAACCAGCAGCAGGCGATCGCCGACACCATCGCCGCGATCCGCGAGTGCACGGGCAAGGCGCCGCGCGGCTGGGAGAGCCCCGGGCTGTCGGAGACGCCGGAGACCCTCGACCTGCTGGCCGATGCCGGGATCGAGTACGTCGCCAACTGGCCGGCCGACGACCAGCCCTGCCGCGTCGAGACCGCCAAGGGCACGATGGTGGCGCTGCCCTACACGCTGGAGATGAACGACATCCCCATGATGGTGGCGCAGAGCCACCCCTCGGAGGAGTGGCTGCGCCGCGGCATGGAGCAGTTCGACCGCCTGTACGCCGAGAGCGAGCGCATCACCCGGGTAATGGCGGTGAGCGTGCATCCCTACATCACGGGGGTGGCGCACCGCATCGGGTATTTCGAGAAGCTCTATCAGCACATGGCGCGCCGGCCCGGCGTGCTGCACTGGACCGGCGAAAGGATCCTCGACTGGTATGTCGGCGAAACCCAAAAAGGCAACTGAGACCCGCGTTCCGGACCACGACGAGCTCTGGGGGCGCGCGGAGCAGTTGCTGCCCGTGCTGCGCGAGCGCGCCGCGGGCTGCGAGGAGCTGCGGCGCATGCCCGACGAAACGCTGCGCGACTTTCACGACAGCGGCCTGTTCCGCATGCAGCAGCCGCGCCGCGTCGGCGGCTCGGAGCTGGAATTCGCCGCGGTGGTCACCTTCGGCGCGCTGGTGGCGCGCGCCTGCGCCTCGAGCGCCTGGAACCTCGTCAACCTCGGCTCGCACCACCTGCTGCTCGGCATGTTCCCGCCCAAGGCGCAGGACGAGGTGTGGGACGCCTCGCCCGATACCCTGATCGCGTCCTCGTTCGTATTCCCCGCGGGGCGGGCGCAACGCGTCAAGGGCGGCTACCAGCTCTCGGGGCGCTGGCCGTTCTCGAGCGGCGTCGACCCGAGCGACTGGGACATGCTCGCCGGGCAGGTCGCGGGGGCCGAGGGCGAGCCGCCCGAGCAGCGCGTGTTCCTGTTGCACAAATCCCAGTACACCGTGCACGACACCTGG
>JBFFZT010000143.1:0-5514 GCA_041568535.1 Burkholderiales bacterium
AAGCGCGGCGACGGCGCTCCGGCGGGCGCGCTCGTCGAAGCCGACCTGCAGCGCGGCGTGGTGGCGGTGCCGCTCGCCAAATACGCCACATACAACACGCGCATCTGCCGTGCGCAGGGACTCTCCGACGACGATCGCAATGCCGTGGTCCAGTTCATGGTCGAGAGCCTCGGCAAGGCCTACGACCTGAGAAACGTGTTCGACCTGATGCGCTACCTGCTCCCGCAACCGCCGATCCCGACGCGCTGGCGCAGGAGAATGCTCGCGCTCGGCTCGGGCGATCCGACGCGCGCCATTTGCTCGACACTGATCGCGCAGGCCTTCCAGTCGGTGCGCTACCCGATTCTGCCGATCGTGAGCAGCGCGTTCGTCGCGGGCGAAGTGGAGGGCGCGATGCTGATCCGCGAGATCCGGCACATCCGCCACCACAGCCTGTTCACGCCGCGCGACTTCGACGTCTCGCCGTATTTCCAGATCGTCAAGCCCGCCTTCGCGCCGGATTTCGACTTCAAGGCCATGCTGGCAGCCGAGGAGGAAGCGAGTGGCGCGCCCAAGCCCGATCGGCGAGGCGCGTCGTCCAGCGCTCGGACTCAGCGCCTTTCTTGACTAGACTGCACCGAGTAGACTGCGTAGGGTCAATCCAACCCGCGTCGCAGAGGAGGGTCCCCGGACTTGCCGGCTGGGGAACGGCGCAGGTGCCACGCGCGCCGAAATGAGAATGACGCTTGATTCCGCGCTCGCCGTCAGGCGAGTGGGTCCGGAGTCGAGGCGCCGGGCCACTGTAAGGAGAGTCTCATGCCGGATTTCAAGCGCTGGCTGCAGGGCCTCGGCCTGGAGAAGTACGAGCAGACGCTGCGCGGCAACGACGTCGACCTGAACGTCGCACCGGAGTTGACCGAGCAGGACCTCGAGAAGCTTGGGCTGTCGCTCGGTCATCGACGTAAGTTCATCGCCGCCGCGGCGAAGCTGCGCGCGGGCGACGCGCCCCCGGCGGGCGAGCTGCCGCCGGCGCAATCTCCGGGCGAAGAGCCCCAGGCGGTCGAGCGGCGCCAGGTCACGGTGGTGTTCAGCGACTTGGTCGGCTCGACCGCGCTGGCGGCCGAGCTCGATCCCGAAGACATGAAGCGCTTGCTGGGCGAATACCGCGAGCGGTGCACCGCGGTGATCGCGCGCTACGACGGCCACGTGGCGCAGTTCCTCGGCGACGGCATCCTGGTGTATTTCGGCTATCCCGTGGCACAGGAGCACGCCGCCGAGCGCGCGGTGCGCGCGGGGTTG
Organism: Burkholderiales bacterium; assembly: GCA_041568535.1. Taxonomy (GTDB): domain Bacteria; phylum Pseudomonadota; class Gammaproteobacteria; order Burkholderiales; family SG8-39; genus JAABQT01. The sequence continues at coordinate 1,279 of JBFFZT010000143.1, forward strand.
GAGCTCGTCGCCGAAGTGGGCCGGCTCAAGCGCCCGGATGGTCTCGCGCTCGAGGCGCGCGTTGGCATCGCGACCGGGCTGGTGGTCGCCGAGACGCCCGCGGCAGGGGTGGAGCAGACCGTCGTCGGCGATACGCCGAACCTCGCGGCGCGGCTGCAGGGGCTCGCCGACCCGGGCACGGTGCTGGTCGGCGCCTCAACCTACGGCCTCACCCGGGACTTCTTCGAGTACGCGTTCTCGGGCGAGCATGCGTTGAAGGGCATTCGCGAGCCCGCCAAAGTCTGGAAGGCGCTCGGCGCGAGCGCGGTCGAAAGCCGGTTTGCCGCCGCGCACGCCGCGGCCGCCGCCCCGGTCGTCGGGCGCGAGCGCGAGCTCACGCTTCTCGCCGATGCCTGGCAGCGTGCCACGCGCGGCAACGGCCACATGGTGCTGATCTCGGGCGAAGGCGGCATGGGCAAGTCGCGGCTCATGGAGGCGCTCGCCGATCGCGTGCGCCCCGAGCCACACCGCCTGCTGCGCGCGCAGTGCTCGCCGTATCACCGCAACAGCATGCTGTATCCGATCGTGCAGCTGTTGCGCCACCGGCTCGACCTGCGGCGCGAGCATTCCGTGGCCGAGAACCTGCAGCGCATCGACCGCATGCTCGCACGCATCGGGCACGCCACGCGGCACGCTCGGCTGCTGCTGGCGGAGCTACTCGAGCTGCGCGCGGAAGAGACGCTCTCGCCCGAGGAGCTGACGCCGACGCAGCGCAAGAACGCGACGCTCGAGATCCTCGAGTCGTTCCTGCTCGCCTCGATCGACGGCGCTACCGCCCTGCTGCTGTTGGAGGACGCGCATTGGAGCGACCCGAGCACCCAAGCGCTGGTCGGGCGCTTGCTGGAAAGAATCGAGCATGAGCACGCGCTCGTCCTAGTCACGCAGCGCCCGGAGCTGAAGACCACCTGGGCGGACCACCCGCACGCGACGTTGCTCCATTGCAAGTCGCTTGGCGCGGAGAACTGCGCGGCGCTCGCGCGCAGCATCGCGAGCCGCAGCAACATGGACGAAGCGCTGATTCGGGAGATCACGAGCCGCTGCGACGGCGTGCCGCTGTACGTCGAGGAACTGACCAAGGCCGTGCTCGAGCTGCGCTCGGCGAGCGGCGCGAGCGCCGTGCCGGTCACGCTGCAGGACTCGCTCATGGCGCGCCTCGACCGATTGGGGGGCGCCAAGGAGATCGCGCAGACGGCGTCGGTGATCGGGCGCCAGTTCCCGCCGGCGCTGCTCGCCGCAATCGCCGGGATCGACGCGCCGGCGCTGCATAGCGGCCTCGAGCGCCTGCGTGAATCCGGCATGATCTTCGCCGCGGGCGAAGAGGAGGAACTCGCCTACAGCTTCAACCACGCGCTCGTCCAGGAGGCAGCCTACGAAAGCCTCTCGAAGGCGCGCCGCCAGGCGCTGCACGGGAAGATCGCGCACGCACTGGAGTCCGAGTCGGCCGGCGAAGAAGAGAGCGACCCCACCGTCGTTGCGAGTCACTACAGCCGCGCGGGAGCGCCGCAGAAGTCGTTTGAATTCTGGATGCGCGCCGCCGACCGTGCAAGCAAACGCCTGGCTTTCGCCGAGGCGGTCGGGGCGCTCGAATCGGCGCTTGCGGAGGCGGAACGCATCCCGGATCCGGCGCTGCAATTGGGCCTGAAACTCGACGCGCAACTGAAGCTCGCCACCACGGTGGTGCATCAGAAGAGTCCGGCGTCGAACGAAGCGGCATCGGCGCTTGCCGAGGCCCTGCGGCTCGCGCAGCAAGCCAAGGCCGGCCCGCAGCTCTTTCAGGCGACCTGGGGGCTGTTTCTCAACGCGGCACGCACCCGGCAGATCGACAAGGCGAAGATTCTGGGCGGCGAGCTGCTCGCGATCAGCGAGAACCTCGGCGACGAGGACCTCAAGTTCGAAGCGCTGCACCATCGCTGGGGCATCGCCTATTTTCTGGGCGAGACCGAAAACATCCTCACCTACACCAAGGAAGGCCTGCGTCTCTACCAACCCGAGCTCCACCACAAGTTCTCCGATACCTTTGCCGGGCACGACCCGGGCGTCTGCGCAAACTGCGTGCAGGCGATGTGGGCGGGCGTGGCGGGCGATTCGGCAAAAGTGAAGCCCGCCCTGCAAGCGGCGTTCGCGCTCGCGGACATCTTGCATCACCCGATGACCCATGTGTTTGCGCAGGGCATCGCATGCCATGCGCTCTACTTCACGCGTGATGCAGACGCCTGCCAGGCGTGCGCGGAGGAGCTGGTGCGGAACGCGACCAAATACGATCTGCCGGCCAACCGCGCCATCGGTTCGTTCTGGCTGGGCGCGACGCAGGCGATGCGCGGCGACCCGGCCGCCGGCCTCCGTCTGATGGAGCCCGGGTTCGGGCCTACGCATGGCATCGGTTTCTTCATCGCGCTTCCCGGGGCCATCATGGCCGATGCGCTGGCACGCGCCGGACGCGACCAGGACGCGCTCGCGCTCATTACCCGGCTGCTCGGCGAAATGAGCAACCCGGAATCCGGTTTCTTCGTCTCCGATCTGTGGCGCATCCGCGGCGAGCTGCTCGCGCGCCAACGGGGCAGCGACGGGGAACCTGCCGAGCGCTCGCTGCAAACGGCCTTACGCATCGCATCCGAGCAGAAGGCGGGGCTGCTGCGCGCGCGCGCCGGAAACTCGCTCGCCCGGCTGCTCGGCGAGAAGGGTCGCCGCGACGAGGCGAAGTTCGTCCTCGGGCAGGCCGACGCCAGCAGCCTCGCAGACCGGGAACTGCCGGAGGTGGCGGTGGCGGAACGGCTTCTCGCGGAGCTCGGCTAAACCCTCCGCACCCGGGCCAGGGTGCGGCGCGCTCAAGCGGTCGCCAAATAGGCTTGCCGGATCGCGCGCATGTTCGGCAGAAAAAAAGACGAAACCGAGATCTCGTCGATCATGCGCTCGATGAACTGCAGCTTGTGCTCGCGCCCGAGATCCGTGTCCCATTCGCTCGCGAGGCTCGCCTGCAGCTGCTCGGCATGTTCCAGGGTGAGGCCGATCGAGGGCAGCACGTCCGCTTCGGTGAGCAGCACCGCCTCGTGCGCGAGCTCCGCCTCGGTCAGCAAGCGCCCGAGCGCCGCCGGCATGCCCGGCGCAAGGCGCGTGACCGGCACGCCCGCCGCATGGCGCGCCCAGCAGGCGCGGGCGAACGGCACGCCTACCGTCGGATCGGTGGCGAGCACGAGCGCCTGCAGGCGCTGATACTCCTCGTCCTCGACGCCCGCCGCGCGCAGATACGGCTGCGCCTTCTCGGTCGCGAGGGTCTCAAGGCGAAACGGCGCCACCGAGCCTCGCGTGCCGTCGTGGTGGAAATCGTGGATCAGCCCCGCGGTCGCCACGCGCGCCGAGCGGCGCGCGTCGAAGCGCGCAAGGCGCGCGAGATACAGCGCGCTCAGCATCACCTCGAGGAAATGCTGCGCGTTGTGGTAGCCGCCGTCCACGCCCGCGCCGACGCCGCGATCGACATCGCGCGCGATCGTGCGGCCCGCGACGATCAGCGGATCGGTCTCGGGCAGGCCGAGGCTGCGCGCAACGAGGCCGTGCGCGTGCTCCAGCCGGTCGCGCCGCGCGCCCAGCTGCCCGAAGCACGAGAGCAACTCCTCGCCCACTTGCGGCGGGCCGAGCGATTCGACGATTGCAAAAGGCGGTCGGGTGAGCATCCGCGCCCCCCAGTATTCTCGCGCGGGCGAAGCCTGCGCCGCAGCGCGACTCACGTTTTCACCATATCACTGTGCGCGCTCGCGTGAAAGACCGGGGGGTCGTGGGGCTTTTCGCCCCGCGATACCACTCGCACCGTCCGGTGAAAACCGGGTTGAACGCGAGCGCACCGCGCCCATCTATGAAGGCATGACCACCCCGGGTAGCACCCGGCACCGTCTGCGCAATGCGATGCAGTCGGTGCTGCTCCTTGGCGCGATGGCCGCGCTCGCGGGCTATCTCGGCTGGACGCTCTTCGGCGCCGCGGGCCTCATGTGGGCCGCGGTGCTCGGGCCGCTCGTCGTCGCGCTCGGCCAGGGCGTCTCGCCGCGGTTCGTGCTGCGCATGACCGGCGCCTCCGCGATCGCGCCGCAGCAGGCGCCGGGCCTCTATCGCACGCTCGCCGCGCTCACCGAGCGCGCCGGGCTGCCGGTGCCGCCGCGCCTGTATTACATCCCGACGCGCGTGCTGAACGCGTTTGCCGCCGGCGGC
>JBFFZT010000144.1:0-5507 GCA_041568535.1 Burkholderiales bacterium
ACATAGCCCTACCCAGGATGTGCAGCAGCTCATGGTGTATCCGGGAAACCTCGGGCAGGGAATGCACCGTAGGCGCGGGCTCGGTCAGGATCCCGGTGCGCACGATCTTGATGACGGTCTTCAGCATCTAGAGGTCGTGCCCGGAATACGACAGGTTGAAGGACTTGTTGATGAGGGGAAAGTCCGGAACGATGTTGTCCATGATGGCGTGCTCCAAAGCCGGCCAGTTCTGCCACGAAGGATCGTGCAGATGGCAGCGCCGGATCTTCCCGTTCTCCAGCTCCAGCCCGCAGAACACCTCGCCGCGCCAGCCTTCCACCCACCCGGCGCCGTAGACATCGCCCACGGGAAGCTCGACCTCGCCGCGCACCGGGCCCCCGGGCAGCCGGTTGCAGATCTCCACGATCAGCCGCAGCGACTCCAAAAGCTCCTCGAAGCGCACGATGACGCGCGCGGCGACGTCGCCATTCCTATGCGTCGCCATCTGCACGCCGAGCTCGTCGTACGGACAGCATGGATGGTCGTTGCGCAAATCGATCGCCTGCCCGCTCGCACGCGCCACCAGTCCCGTGACGCCCAGCCGATAAGCAATCGCCGGGCGCACGCGACCGGCGGCGATGAAGCGATCCTGCAGCCCGGCGTGCTCCTCGAAGATCACGCGCAGCGCCTGCACCTCGCCAACCAGCGCCGCGCAATCCTCGCGCATCAGCCGCAAGGCCGCGTCGTTCACGTCCTCGGCCACGCCCCCAGGCACCACGCGGTCCATCATGAAGCGGTGCCCGAACAGCTCGCGCGACGCGCGCTGCCACAGCTCGCGCAGCCGCGAGAACTGGGTCAAGGCACACGCAAACCCGGCGTCGTTCCCCAGCGCGCCCAGATCACCCAAATGATTCGCGACGCGCTCGCGCTCCAGCATCAGCGCGCGCAGCCACGACGCGCGCGCCGGCACTTCCACGTCGGCCGCCTGCTCCAGCGCCATGCAATAGGCCCAGGCGCAGGCCACGGTCGAATCCCCGGACACGCGCCCGGCCAGTAGATGCGCGCCTTCCGGCGGCAGCTGGGTAAACCTCTTTTCGATTCCTTTGTGCGTATAGCCGAGCCGCTCCTCCAGGCGCAGCACCTTCTCCCCGACCACCGAAAAGCGGAAATGCCCCGGCTCGATGATCCCCGCGTGCACCGGCCCCACCGGGATCTCGTGCACGCCTTCGCCCTCCACGCGCACGAACGGGTAGTCGGTGACGTCGCAGTCGTCGAACACCTCCTTGCCCGTGGAGTTGCTGAGCAGCGGGTGATACCCGTACGGCCAGGCGCCGTGGTTCAGCCACGCGCGCCGATCAAGCGCTTCCTCCGCCGTCAGCCCCATCAAATCCGCCACCGCGCGCTGCATGCGCCCGGCGAAATGAAACACGGGCTGCAGATCCGGATACGTCGCGCCGCCCTCCAGCGGCAGCTCCGACCACACCAGCCCCTCGGGCATCGCATACGCGGCGCAGACGAAATACGCCTGCCGCCGCTCCGTGCCCCACAGCGCCACCAGCCGCCCGCCGCGCTCCAGCGCCGCGCGCGCCGCCGGCACCCACTGCTCGCGCTTCAGGACCTCGCGCCTCATCCGGCCACCATGCGCGCGGCCTCGCGGTACCAGCTCTCGAGGTACGCCGGGATGTACAGGCCCAGCATCAGCGCGAGCCCGATGTGCACGAACACGGGGATGAGCGCGGGCGGATGCGGCAGCGGCTTCAAATCCGACTCGCCGAACACCATCGGCTGCACGCGCTGCAGTACGGAGGCGAACGCCACGCCCAACGCCACGAGCAGGAACGGCGTCGCCCAGGGCTGCTCGCGCATCGTGGTCGTCAATATCAGGAACTCGCTCGCGAACACGCCGAAGGGCGGCATGCCGAGGATCGCCAGCGTGCCGAGCATCAGCCCCCAGCCCACCGTGGGATTCGCCTTCACCAGCCCGCGGATCTCGCTCATCACCTGCGTGCCCGCGTGCTGCGCGGCGTGCCCGACGGCAAAGAAGATCGCCGACTTGACGAGCGAGTGCACCGTCATGTGCAGCAACCCCGCGAAAGTGGCGATCGGCCCGCCCACGCCGAAGGCAAAGGTGATCAGGCCCATGTGCTCGATCGAGGAGTAGGCGAACATGCGCTTCACGTCGCGCTGGCGCGACAGGAAGAACGCCGCCACCACCACCGAGATGAGTCCGAACGCCATCATCATCTGCCCGGCGAGCCCCGGGCCGAGCGCGCCGTCGGCGAGCACTTTGCAACGCAGCACCGCGTACAGCGCGACGTTCAGCAGCAGGCCCGAGAGCACCGCCGACACCGGCGTCGGGCCTTCGGCGTGCGCGTCGGGCAGCCAGTTGTGCACCGGCACCAGGCCCACCTTGGTGCCGTAGCCGACGAACAGGAACGCGAACGCGAGCCCGACGATGCGCGGGTCGAGCGCCGTCTTCACCGCCTCGAGGTTGGTCCACAGCAGCGCATCGCTGCCCACGCCCGCGCGCTCGGCCGCCATGTAGAGGAGCACGGTGCCGAAGAGCGCCTGCGCGATGCCGACGCCGCAGAGGATGAAGTACTTCCACGCCGCTTCCAGGCTGGCGGCGGTGCGGTACACGCTCACCAGCAGCACCGTGGCGAGCGTCGCAGCTTCCAGCGCCACCCAGAGAAAGCCCAGGTTGTTGGTGGTGAGCGCAAGGAGCATGGTGAAGCTGAAGAGCTGGTACATGCTGTGGTAGAGCCGCAAGCGCCGCGGGTTCATGCGCCCGTGCGCCTGCTCGACGCGCATGTAGGGGCGCGAGAACAGCGCCGTGGTGAGCGCGACGAACGCGGTGAGCGCGACGAGGAACACGTTCAGCGCGTCGACGTAGAACTCGCGCCCGAGCACGAACACCGGCCCGCCGGCCACCACGCGCGCGGTGAGCACGGCGCTGGCGAGGAAGGTCGCGGCGCTGAAGGCGACGTTGGCTTCCGGCGCGCGCGGCCGGTGGCCGGTGAACGCGAGCGCGAGCGCCCCGGCGAGCGGCACGCCGAGCAGGAACAGGAGCGCGACCGCGCTAGTCATCCTTCAGCTTCTCCAGGTGGCGGATGTCGAGGCTGTCGAACTGCTCGCGGATCTGGAACAGGAACACGCCGAGGATCAGCATGCCGACCAGCACGTCGAGCGCAATGCCGAGCTCGACCACCATCGGCATGCCGCGCGTGGCCGCGGTGGCGGCGAAAAACAGCGCGTTCTCCATGGCGAGAAAGCCGATCACCTGCGGCACCGCCTTGGAGCGCGTGATCATCATCATGAACGAGAGCAGCATGCAGGCGAGCGCGATGCCCAGCGTGCCGCGCGCGATCGACGCCGAGAGCGCGGCGATCGGCGCGGCGAGCCAGAAGGCGAAGATGACGAGGACGATGCCCGCGAGCAGCGTGGTGGGCACGTTGATCAGCATCTCCACGTCCCAGCGCACGTTCAGCCGGTTGATCACGCGGTGCAGGATCCAGGGAATGAGCAGCACCTTCAGCGCGAGCGTCAGCGCGGCGGAGACGTAAAGGTGGAACTGGCCCGTGGCGTAGCCCATCACCGCGGCCGCCACCACCAGCACCACGCCCTGCAGCGTGTACAGGTGGATCAGCGACAGGATGCGCCGCTGCGCCAGCATGGCGAAGGCGAGCAAGAGGAGCAGCGCCGCGCACAGGTTGACGAGCTGCGGCGCGAGCGCGGTCACGGCGCGCCCCCGCCGAGCAGGATCTTCACCAGCATGGCGATCACCGCCAGCAGGAACGCCATGCCGAGGAACTCGGGCACGCGGAAGATCCTGAGCTTCGCGCTCACCGTCTCGAGCGCCGCGAGCAGGAACCCCGCCACGGCGAGCTTCGCCGCGAGCACCGGCAGCGCGGTGAGCAGCGCCGCCGGCGCCTCGGCGTGCGCCACGCCCCAGGGCGCGAACAGCGCGATGCCGATGCAGGCGTAGGCGAAGAGCTTGAGCGCCGCGGCCCACTCGAGGAGCGCGAGGTGGCGCCCGGAGTACTCCAGCGTCAGCGCCTCGTGCACCATGGTGAGCTCGAGGTGCGTGGCCGGGTTGTCCACCGGCACGCGCGCGTTCTCGGCCAGCGCCACCATGACCAGCGCCACCGCGGCGAGCGCGAGGCTCGGCTGGATGCCGAGCTCGCGCGCCGAGAGCGTGCGCACGATGGTGGTGAGCGAGGTCGAGTCCGAGATCAGCGCCGCGGTGAAGAACACCATCAGCAACGCCGGCTCGGCGAGGAAGCCCAGCATCATCTCGCGGCGCGCGCCGAGCGAGCCGAAGGCGGTGCCGGTGTCCATCGCCGCGAGCGCGGCGAACACGCGCGCGAGCGCAAACAGGCCCACCAGGGCGATCGCATCCGCCGCGGGCGAGAGCGGCAGCTCGGTGGACAGCGTCGGCAGGATGCCGCAGGCGAGCGTCATGCAGCCGAAGATCACGTACGGCGCGACGCGGTACAGCGGGCTGGCGTGCGTCGCCAGCACCGAATCCTTGTTGAAGAGCTTGTGCAGCACGCGGTAGGGCTGCAGCAGCCCGGGCGCGGCGCGGCTCTGCAGCCAGGCGCGGCACTGCGCGACCCAGCCCGCGAGCAGCGGCGCCAGCGCCAGCGCGGCGGCGATCTCGAGCGCCTGCGAGACGACGCCGAGCGCGCTCATCGCGTCACCCACACGAGCACCGCCACCACGGTGGCGAAGCTGTAGAGCAGATACACGGCGATGCGGCCGCGCTGCAGCAGCCCGATGGCGCGCGCGGCGGACTCCACCAGCCGCGCGAGCGGCAGGTAGAGCGCGTGCCAGGCGTGGTCGCCCACCTCGACGGCGTAGCGCGGCGCGGCGTCGAACGCCGAGGGCAGCGTGCGGCGCATGCGGTAGAGCGGCTCGAAGATCTGGCGCACCGGCTGGCCGAAGCCTTCCGCGGTGTCCTGCATGCGCGCGCTCTGCCACGGAAAGCCGCAGTCCCAGGGCGGCGCGCGCCGCACGCGCCCGTGATAGAAGCGCCTGACGAGGAACCAGGCGAGCGCGACGCAGGCGGCGACGCCGGCGAAGAAGATGAGCGGCCCGTAGCTCGCGCGCGCCGCCGACACCGGCACCAGCAGCCAGCCACCGGCTTCGGGCAGGCGCGCGCCGACGAGGCGCTCGGTCACCGGCGCGAGCAGCTCGATGCCGAGCGCGGGAAACAGGCCGAGCGCCACGCAGCCCGCCGCCAGCCACGCCATGCCGAGCCGCTCCCAGGAGCCCGCGTCGCGCGCCGCGGCGAGTTTCTCCTCGCGGTGCCGGCCGAGGAAAATCACGCCGTAGAACTTCACCATCACGTAGCCGGCGAGCGCCGCGACCAGCGCGATCACCGCCGCCACCGCGGGCACCAGCATGTTGAGGAACGCGTTCGGCAGCCCCGGGGTGAACAGAAAGCTCTGCAGCAGCAGCCACTCGGAGACGAAGCCGCCGAGCGGCGGCAGCCCGGCGCTCGCCAGCGCGCCGACGAGGCACGCCCA
>JBFFZT010000145.1:0-5504 GCA_041568535.1 Burkholderiales bacterium
ATCACCACCTGGCCGTCGGGCCGCAGCACGCGCTCGGCCTCGCGCAGCACGCTGTGCGCGTCGAGGTGCGATTCGAGCGCGTGCGGCAGCACCACCAGATCGAGGCTCTGCGAGGCGAGTGGCAGCTGCAGCGGGTCGGCGGCAAGCGCCGCGCCCTCCTCCAGCGCCACCGTGAAGCGGTAGGGAATGCGGTTCTGGCGCAGGAAGGAGAATTCCGGCATGCCGACCTGCACCGCGCGGTAGCCGAACACGTCCTCGACTGCGTTGTCGAACTGCTGCATTTCCCAATCGAGCACGTAGCGCCCGAGCGGCGTCGTGCACCAGCCGGCGAAGGACGCGCGCTCGCCGTTATACTTGGCGGCCGCAGCCGAGACGAAGGATTGGCGATCCATGCTCGATATCGTTCCGCTACAGGCCCTGCGCGACAACTACGTATGGACGCTGCGCAACGCGCGTCACGCCGCGGTGGTCGACCCGGGCGAGGCGCGCCCGGTGCTGGAGTACCTGCAGCGCGAGAAGCTCGCGCTCGCCGCCATCCTCGCCACGCACCACCACCCCGACCACGTCGGCGGCATCCCCGAGCTGCTCGCGCACCAGCGCGTGCCGGTCTACGGACCCAAGGGCGAGCCGATCGCCACGCTGACGCGGCCGGTGGCCGAAGGCGACACGGTCGAGATCCCGGAGCTCGGCGTCACGCTCTCGGTGCTCGACATCCCGGGGCATACGCGAGCGCATATTGCCTATTATGGCGCAGGCAGCCTTTTCTGCGGCGACACGCTGTTCGCCTGCGGCTGCGGGCGATTGTTCGAAGGCACGCCCGAGCAGATGATGGCCTCGCTCGCCAAGCTCGCCGCGCTGCCCGACGCGACCAAGGTCTACTGCGGGCACGAGTACACGCTGGCCAACATCGCGTTCGCGCAGCAGGTCGAGCCGAAGAACACGGCGCTCGCCGCGCGCCTCGTGCGCGACCAGAAGCTGCGCGCCGCCGGCAAGCCGACGCTGCCCTCCACCCTGGGCGAGGAGCGCGCCACCAACCCGTTCCTGCGCTGGAAGGAGCCCGCGGTGGTCGAATCCGCCAACAAGTACCTCGGCGCGCGGGTGTCGGACCCGGTGCGGGTCTTCGCCGCCATCCGGGACTGGAAGAACCGTGGCTGAGCAGGTACTATCGGCCTGCGTGCAAGGACTTAGGGGATATAGCGCAAGTATTTTCGTGGTGGCGGCTACGCTGCTGCTGTCGGCCTGCGCGCTCACGCCCGAGGCCGTACCCGAGGCCCCGAAGGTCAGCCTCGCGATACCGGAAGCGGTGCCGCCCGCCGATCCTGCGCCGCTGCCCGTGGCCCGGCCGGTGGTGGTGCCGCCGTTGCCCAGCGCACGGCTGCTCGACGCGACGCGCCTGCCGCCGTTCGAAGGCGAGAAGCGCGAGGTGGCCGAGCCGCAGCCGATCGCCAAGCTCGATCGCACGAAGCCGGTCGATGACCTGTGGCAGCGCCTGCGCCGCGGCTTCGCCATGGCCGACATCGACTCGCCGCTGGTCGCGGAGCGCACGCGCTGGTACGTCGCCAACCAGGACTACCTGCAGCGCGTCTTCGAGCGCAGCCGGCGCTACATGTTCCACATCGTCGAAGCGCTCGAGCGGCGCAACATGCCCACCGAGCTCGCGCTGGTGCCGATGTTCGAGAGCGCCTTCAACCCGATGGCCTACTCGCGCGCGCACGCCTCGGGCCTGTGGCAGTTCATTCCCGGCACCGGGCGGCGCTACGAGCTGACGCAGAACATGTGGTACGACGGCCGGCGCGACGTCGTCGCCTCCACCGAGGCCGCGCTCGATTACCTGCGCGACCTGTACCAGATGCACGGCGACTGGCATCTCGCGCTCGCCTCCTACAACTGGGGCGAGAACAACGTCGCGCGCGCCATCGCCAAGAACAAGAAGGCGGGCAAGCCCACCGATTACCTCTCCCTGCCGATGCCGCGCGAGACCCGCGGCTACGTGCCCAAGCTCCAGGCGCTGAAGAACCTGATCGCCAATCCGGCGCTGCACGGCATCACGCTCGCGCCGATCCCGAACGAGCCCTACTTCGCCGCCGTCACCAAGACGCGCGACATCGACGTCAAGCTCGCCGCCGAGCTCGCCGAGATGTCGGTGGAGGACTTCGTCAACCTCAATCCGGGGTTCAGCCGCCCGCTGATCCGCTCGGCGGTGGCCCCGCGCATCATCCTGCCCGCCGACAAGGTGGAGACGTTCCACGACAACCTGCAGAAGCTCGAGGACGACCAGCTGGTGTCGTGGAAGACCTACAAGCCGCAGCGCGGCGACACGCTGGAATCCATCGCGCGCAAGCACGGCATGTCGCTCGCGCAGCTGCGCGAGGTGAACGGCATCTCGGCGCGCACGCGCCGCATGCCCGAGCTGCTGGTGGTGCCGATCGAGGGCGGCGCGGAGAGCTTCGCGCGCCTGCCCATCATGTACGCCCCGCCCATTCCGAGCGGCGGCCGCACGCACGTGGTGCGGCGCGGCGAGACCGCCTGGGGCATCGCGCGGCGCTACGGCGTCTCGCTCAAGGACCTGCAGCGCTGGAACCGCATCGGCAAGCACCTGATGGCCGGCCAGCGCCTGACCATCTTCTAGTCGACTTTCGGCACCGCCTCGAGCAGCGCCCGGGTATAGGCGTGGCGCGGCGCGCGCAGCACCTGCTCCGCCGCGCCCTGCTCGACGATCCTGCCCGCGGTCATCACCGCCACCTCGTGCGCGAGGTACTCCACCACCGCCAGGTTGTGGGTGATGAAGAGAAAGGCGAGCCCGAGGCGCTCCTGCAGGTCGCGCAGCAGGTTGGGGATCTGCGCCTGCACCGAGACGTCGAGCGCGCTGGTCGGCTCGTCGCAGACGATGAGCCGCGGCTCGACCGCCAGCGCGCGCGCGATGGCGATGCGCTGGCGCTGCCCGCCCGAGAACTCGTGCGGGTAGCGGCTCTTGGCCGCCGCCGGCAGCCCGACCTGGTCGAGCAGCGCGTCGATGCGCTTGCCGCGGTCGGCTTCGCCGCTGCCGACGCCCAGCGCGCGCATCCCCTCGAGCAGGATGTCGGCGACGCGCATCCTCGGGTTGAGCGAGGCGTAGGGGTCCTGGAACACGATCTGCATCGCCGCGCGGTAGCGCTGCAGCCCGGCGCGCCTCAGGCGCGTGAGCTCCGCGCCCTCGTAGCGCACGCTGCCCGCGGTGGGGCGGATGAGCTGCAGGATCGCCTTGCCCACCGTGGTCTTGCCCGAGCCCGATTCGCCCACCAGCGCGAGCGTGCGCCCTTCGGGCACGGCGAGCGTCACGCCGTCGACCGCCTTGACGTGCCCGACGGTACGGCGCAGCACGCCGCGCCGGATGGGGAAATACACCTTCAGGTCCTCCACTTCCAGCAGCGCCCGAGCCGCGCGCGCGCTGCGCGCCGCGGGCGCGCCGGCCGCCGCGGCCCGCGGCGCGGCGCGCTCCTTCTCGCGCAGGTGGCAGCGCGCACGGTGCCCCGGATCGACCTGCAGCAGCTTCGGCGCCACGCGCCGGCAGCGCTCGAAGACGTACTCGCAGCGCTCGGCGAAGCGGCAGCCGGTGAAATCGCCCGTGCGCGGCGGCACCTGGCCGGGAATCTGCGCGAGCGGCCCGGCGCGCTGCGCGGCGCTCGGCAGCGCGGCGAACAGCTTCTGCGCGTACGGATGCTGCGGGGCGCGAAAGAACGCCGCGCGCGGCGCGACCTCGACGATCTCGCCGGCGTACATCACCGCCACGCGGTCGGCCATCTTCGCCACGATGCCCAGGTCGTGGGTGATGAGCAGGAGCGCCATGCCGCGGCTGCGCTGCAGCTCGCCCAGCAGCTCGAGGATCTGCGCCTGGATGGTGACGTCGAGCGCCGTCGTCGGCTCGTCGGCGATCAGCACCTCGGGATCCACGGCGAGCGCGCCCGCGATCATCACGCGCTGCCTCAGGCCCCCGGAAAGCTGGAACGGATATTCGTCCACGCGCCGCTCGACTTCCGGGATGCCGACCGCCCGGAGCAGCTCGAGCGTCTTCGCGCGCACCGCGGCGCCGCGCAGGTCCGTGTGGCGCTCGATCACTTCGGCCACCTGCCGGCCGACCGTGAGCACCGGGTTGAGCGCGGTCGAGGGCTCCTGGAAGATCATCGCCGCGCGCTTGCCGCGCACGGCGCGCATCGCGGCTTCGGGCAGCGCAAGGAGATCCACGTCGCCCAGGCGCACCGCACCGCCGGCGATGCGCCCGACGTCGGGCAGCAGGCGCAGGATGGAAAGCGCGGTCATCGACTTGCCGCAGCCCGACTCGCCCACCAGCGCGAAGCACTCGCCCTTCGCGATCTCGAGGTCGATGCCGTCCACGGCGCGCACCACGCCCTCGGGCGCGTCGAGCTCGGTGCGCAGGCCCTTCAGCTCCAGCATCGCGCTCATACGCGCACCCGCGGGTCGAAGCCGTCGCGCACCGCGTCGGCGAACAGGTTCGCGGCGAGCACCAGCGCAAACATGAAGACGAAGGCGGCGGCGAGCGACCACCACACCATGGGCTCGCGCGCCATCTCCAGGCGCGCGGCGTTGATCATGGTGCCGAAGCTGATGGTGGACGGGTCGACGCCGACGCCGACGTAGGACAGCACGGCCTCCGCCAGCACCAGGCCGGAGAAGTCCAGCACCAGCGTGATGATGACGATGTGCGCGACGTTGGGCAGGATGTGGCGCGTGAGGACGCGCGCGTGCGACACGCCGAAGGCGTGCGCGGCCTGGATGTACTCGAGCTCCGAGAGCTTGAGCGCCTCGCCGCGCAGCAGGCGCGCGAGGCCGGTCCAGCCGACGGCGCCGAGGATCGCGCACAGCGCGAGCAGGCGAAAATCCGCACGCTGCGCCGCCGTCTGGAACAGCTCCGGGTGCGTGTCGACGTACACCTGCACCATGAGGACGGAAGCCGCGATCAGCAGCACGCCCGGGATCGAGTTGAGCGTGGTGTAGAGGTACTGGATGACGTCGTCCACCCAGCCGCGGAAGTAGCCCGCGGCGATCCCGGCAGCGATGCCGAGCGGCAGCAGAACGAGCGTGGTGAGCGTGCCGATGACCAGGCTGGTGCGGATGCTTTTCAGCGCCTGGTACAGCACGTCGGTGCCCACCCGGTCGGTGCCGAACACGTGGTACCCCGAGGCGAGCACCGCCACCGGCCCGGCCAGCGCCAGAATCACACCGAGCGCGGCGGCGGCTGCGCCCCACGGCACCCCGGGCCAGCGCCGCGCCAGCATGCGCCGGCCCGCGAGCACAATGAGCGCCCACAGCACCGCAGCCCCGGCAAGCCCGCCTGCGATGCGCAGGGCCACATCCCCTGCCCAGTCGGCTTCGTCCTTCAAGTGGCGCCCGCCGTGCGCGAGGCGCGGAAACTCGCGCAGCGTCGTGCCGTCGGGCTGCTCCACGTTCTCCTTCTGGTACAGGCGCGTGGCGAGCGGCGCCGAGTAGGTCTTCTCCAGCCGCGTGCG
>JBFFZT010000146.1:0-5474 GCA_041568535.1 Burkholderiales bacterium
GTGAAGCGCGGGCGCATGATCGACGACGAGGGCGGCGTCACCTGGATCGAGGAGCCGGTGCGCGCGGACGATTTCGCCGGCTGCGCGCGCATCGCGCGCGAGGTCGCCACCCCGATCCAGATCGGCGAGAACTTCATGGGCCCCGAGCAGATGGCGCAGGCGCTCGCGGCCGGGGCCTGCGACTACGCCATGCCCGACGTGCAGAGGATCGGCGGCGTCACCGGCTGGATGCGCGCCGCCGCGCTGGCGCAGGGCGCCGGCATGGAGATGTCGAGCCACCTGTTTCCGGAAGCGAGCTGCCACCTCCTGGCGGTGACGCCGACCTGCCACTGGCTCGAGTACGTGGACTGGGCCGACGCGATCCTCGAGGAGCCGCTGCGGCTGAAGGACGGCCATGCGCTCATTCCCGAGCGCGCGGGCCTGGGCATGCGCTGGGACGAAAAGGCGGTGAAGAAGTACCAGCTGTGACCTTCACGCGCCACTACCCGCACTGGCCGCCGGGGGTGCCGAAGACGCTGTCGGTGCCGCGCACCAGCCTTTACTTCAACCTCGAGGCGAGCGCGCGGCGCTACCCCGGCAAGGCGGCGCTGCATTACTACGGCACCGACGTGTCCTACGCCGAGCTGCGGCGCTCGGCCGAGGCGCTGGCGGGATACCTGCAGCGGCGCTGCGGCGTGCAGCGCGGCGACCGCGTGCTGCTCTACGCCCAGAACTGCCCGCAGTTCGTGATCGGGTACTACGCCATCCTGCGCGCCGACGCCGTCGTGGTGCCGGTCAACCCGATGAACAAGCGTGACGAGCTCGCCTTCTACGTTTCGGATTCCGACGCGACGGTGATCCTGAGCACGCAGGACCTGTACGCCGAGATCGAGCCGCACCTCGGCAAGGGGCTCGCGCATTGCGTGCTGGGGGCGTATTCGGACTATCTGCGGGAAGCGACGGACCTCAACGTGCCGGAGGCGGTGCGCGCGCCGCGCAGCGCCGCGGCCTCGTGGGCCGAGGCGCTCGCAGCCGGCCTCACGGCCGACCCGCACACCGCCGGCCCGGACGATCTGGCGGTGCTGCCCTACACCTCGGGCACCACCGGCCATCCCAAAGGCGCGATGCTGTCGCACGCCAACCTGCTCGCCACCAGCACCGGCGCCTGTATCTGGTACCACGGTTCGAGCGAGGCCGTGGTCCTCGGCGTGCTGCCGCTGTTCCACCTCACCGGCATGCAGGCGAACATGAACACGCCGATCCAGCTCGGCGCCACGTCGGTGCTGATGACGCGCTGGGAGCGCGGCGTCGCGGCGGAACTGATGCAGCGCTGCCGCGTCACGAGCGTCACCGGCATCACCACGATGATCGTGGACTTCCTCGCCAACCCGGACCTGGGCAATTACGACCTGTCGTCGCTCACGCGCATCGGCGGCGGCGGCGCGGCGATGCCCGAGACGGTGGCGGCGCAGTTGCAGGAGCGTATCGGACTGCCCTTCCTCGAAGGCTACGGCCTGACCGAAACCGCGGCGCCCTCGCATGCCAACCCGCCACACCGTCCGAAGCGCCAGTGCGCCGGCATTCCCTACTTCGACACCGATTCGCGCGTCATCGACCCGGTGAGCTTCAAGGAGCTCGGCCCGAACGAGGTCGGCGAGATCGTTACGCACGGGCCGCAGGTGTTCCAGGGCTACTGGAAGCAGCCCAAGGCCACCGCCGAAGCCTTCATCGAGCACGACGGCAAGAAGTTCTTTCGCACCGGCGACCTCGGCTACTACGACGAGGAGGGGTACTTCTTCATCACCGACCGCCTGAAGCGCATGATCAACGCCTCCGGCTTCAAGGTCTGGCCGGCGGAAGTCGAGTCGATGCTGTACGCGCACCCCGACATCCAGGAGGCCTGCGTCATCGGCACGCGCGACGCGCATCGCGGCGAGACGGTGAAGGCGATCGTGGTGTTGAAACCCGCTGCGCGCGGCCGGGTGCAGCCCGAGGACATCTCGAACTGGGCGAAAGCGCACATGGCGGCGTTCAAGTACCCGCGCGTGGTGGAATTCGTCGAGCAGCTGCCGAAGACTGCCACCGGCAAGATCTTCTGGAGGAAGCTGCAGGAGGAGGAGAACAGGCGATGCGCTACGGGCTGAGTCTCCTGCTGCTCGCGGCGCTGCCGGCCTGGGCGCAGGTCACGGTGGAGCAGCCCTGGAGCCGCGCCACCCCGCCGGGGGCGAAGATCGGCGTCGGCTTCCTGCGGCTGAAGAATGCGGGCGCGGCCGCAGAGCGCGTGGTCGGGGCGTCCTCGCCCGTGGCCGGACGCGTGGAGATGCACGTCACCACGCGCGACGGCGATGTGATGAAGATGCGGCAGGTCGAGTCCTTCGAGATCCCCGCGGGCGGCAGCGTCGAGCTCAAGCCCGGCGGTGCCCACCTGATGCTCATGGGCTTGCAGCGGCCGCTCGCGCAGGGCGAGCGCGTGCCGCTCACGCTCAAGCTGCAGAGCGGCGTGACTCTGGAGATCGAGCTGGACGTGGCCGCGCTGGGTGCCCGCAGCCCCGGGCACCGGCATTAGAACAGCAGCCGGCCGGCCCCCCAGGCGAGCGCCGCGATGAAGGCCGAGCAGGGGATCGTCAGGATCCACGCCCACACGATGTTGCCCGCCACGCCCCAGCGCACCGCCGAGACTTTCCTGGCCGAGCCGACGCCGACGATGGAGCCGGTGATGGTGTGCGTGGTCGAGACCGGGATGCCGAACCCGGTGGCGAGGAACAGCATCATCGCGCCGCCGGTCTCGGCGCAGAAGCCGCCCACGGGCTTCAACTTGGTGATGCGCTGGCCCATGGTCTTGACGATGCGCCAGCCGCCGAAAGCGGTGCCCGCGGCGATCGTCACGTAGCAGGCGATCACCACCCAGGCGGGCGGCGCGTCCACGCTGCCCAGTCCGGCCGCGATCAGCAGCATCCAGATGATGCCGATGGTCTTCTGCGCGTCGTTGCCGCCGTGCCCCAGGCTGTAGAGCGAGGCCGACACGAGCTGCAGGCGCCGGAACCATCGATCCACCCGTGAGGGCGAACTTCGCACGAAGAGCCACGCCACCAGGAGCATGAGCAGCGCGCCGAGGACGAAGCCCATGAGCGGCGCGATGAGGATGAACGCCACGGTCTTGAGGATGCCCGCGGGCAGCAGCGACACGGTGCCCGCCTTGGCGACCGCGGCGCCCACCAGGCCGCCGATCAGCGCATGCGAGGACGACGAGGGGATGCCGTACCACCAGGTGATCAGGTTCCAGCTGATCGCGCCCACCAGGGCGCCGAACACGAGGTAGTGGTCGACCACGCCCTGCTCGACGATGCCCTTGCCCACGGTGGTCGCCACCTTGAGCTGGAACACGAACAGCGCGAGGAAATTGAAGGCCGCAGCGAGCATCACCGCTTGGTAGGGCTTGAGCACGCGCGTCGAGACCACGGTGGCGATCGAGTTGGCGGCGTCGTGGAAGCCGTTCATGAAGTCGAACACGAGCGCCACCACCACCAGGAAGATGACCACGCCGAGCGCGATCTGCACGGGGGCGAGCGAATCCATGGCGGCTCAGGAGTTCTCGAGGACGATGCCCTCGACGATGTTGGCCACGTCCTCGCAGCGGTCGGTGATCGACTCGAGCAGGTCGTAGATGACGCGCATCTTGATCACCTGCTTGAGGTCGTTTTCCTCGCGGAACAGCTTCGACAGCGCCGAGCGCAGCACGCGGTCGGCGTCCGACTCGAGCCGGTCGATCTCCTCGCAGGTCTTGAAGATGGCGTCGGTGCGCTTGACGTCGGTCAGCAGCCGGACCACGGTGCGCACCCGCTCGCAGCTCATCTGGCAGATGTCCGCCAGCTGCTTGGCCTCGGGCGTGATGCGCCGCAGGTCGTACAGGCTGACCGACTCGGCAACGTCCTGGATCAGATCCAGGATGTCGTCCATGCGCGTGATCAGCTGATGGATGTGCTCGCGGTCGAACGGCGTGATGAACGTCCGGTGCAGCATCGCGATCGTCTCGTGCGTGATCTTGTCGGCGGCACGCTCGGCCGTGTCGATGCGCTGGGTGTAGGCCTCGAGGTCCCTGAAGTTCTCCATCATGGCCGCAAGCTCGCGGCTGC
Organism: Burkholderiales bacterium; assembly: GCA_041568535.1. Lineage (GTDB taxonomy): Bacteria > Pseudomonadota > Gammaproteobacteria > Burkholderiales > SG8-39 > JAABQT01. The sequence goes on from JBFFZT010000146.1 coordinate 4,113, forward strand.
CCTCGACGATGCGCTCGGCGTGGGCGTTGAAATGATCGAAGAAGCGCCCCTCGCGGGGCATCAGGCGTGACAGCATGTCTCCTCCCTTCACGCGCCGGCGGGGCGCGCGCCGTCAGTCGCGAAAACCCAGGCCCAGCGATGTCAGCCGCGTGATCTGCGCCGCGTCGAAGCCCCAGTCAGCGAGCGCTTCGCGCCCGAGCGCGCCGCGCTCGGGCGGCGCGCGGCGCACCTCGGCACGCGTGCGCGAGAAGCGCGGCGCGGGCGCCGGCTGCTCGACCTTGGCGAGCTCGAGGAAGCTGCCGCGCGCCACGTTGTGCGGATGGCGCTTCGCTTCGCTGAAGCTGAGCACCGGCGCGAAACAGGCGTCCGAGCCCTCGAACGCCTGCGTCCACTCGTCGCGCGTCTTCGCGGCGATCACGCGGGCGAAGCGCTCGCGCAGTTCCGGCCAGCGTGCCCGGTCGTGCTGGCCGGGCAGCGCCTCGCCCGCGAGGCCGAGCCGCTCGATCAGCTCCTCGTAGAAACGCGCCTCGATCGCGCCGATCGCCACGTACTTGCCGTCCCGGGTCGGGTACACGTCGTACCAGGGCGCGCCGCCGTCGAGGAAGTTCTCGCCGCGCGCCTCGCTCCAGCGCTTGGCGGCGAGCATGCCGGAGAACATCGCCGCGAGCAGCGACGCCCCCTCGACCATCGCCGCGTCGACCACCTGGCCCTGCCCCGAGCGGCCCGCCTCGACCAGCGCGCAGGCGACGCCGAAGCCGAGCAGCATGCCGCCGCCGCCGAAGTCGCCGACCAGGTTGAGCGGCGGCACCGGCGCATCGCCCTTGCGGCCGAAGGCATTCAGCACGCCGGCGAGCGCGATGTAGTTGATGTCGTGGCCGGCGCGCGGCGCGAGCGGGCCGTCCTGGCCCCAGCCGGTCATGCGCCCGTAGACGAGCCTGGGGTTACGCTTGAGCGCCACCTCCGGCCCGAGGCCGAGGCGCTCCATGACGCCGGGGCGAAAGCCTTCGATCAGCGCGTCGGCGCGTGCCACGAGCTCGAGCGCCGCCTCGGCGCCTTGCGGCGACTTGAGGTCGAGGGTCACCGAGCGCCGGCCGCGCATCATGACGTCGTTCCAGCGCTCGCGCTTCAGGCCGAGGTCGGCCTCGGCCGCGCGGTCGACGAGCAGCACGTCGGCGCCCATGTCCGCGAGCAGCATCCCCGCGAACGGCCCCGGGCCGATGGCCTCGAATTCCAGGACCTTGACGCCGGCGAGCGGCCCCGGCATGGATTGCGCTCAGTGCATCCCGAGGGCGGCTTCGATGTTGCGCACCATCGCCACCAGGCGCGGGCCGATGTCGTCTTCGAGCTGGCCCTTTTTCAGCA
>JBFFZT010000147.1:0-5469 GCA_041568535.1 Burkholderiales bacterium
CCGAGGTCTGGATGTTGACGACCGCCGGGCCGTACTGCTGCACGATCGACGCGAAGTCCGGCAGCAGCGCGCTGCGGGCGGCGCCCGTCGCCGGCGCGGCCGTCGCCTGCGCGGCGGCGCTCGGCAGGTACTGCGCGCCGGCCAAAGCGCCCGCAGCGAGCATGGCGAGCGCGGCCAGCAAAGCCATGATTTTCCTGGTCTGCATGTTCGACTCCTGCAATTTTCGGATGTCGCTTGGACCGGGGTCGCGCACAGCGGTTCCCGCGCCGCGGGGGCTTCGGGACGGCCCCGGCGCATTTGGGCATAATGCGCGGCATCCGCTGCCAACGAGCGTTCTCGAGGGAGGCTAGAGTGAAAAGAACCGCAATCCTGATCGCGGCCCTGACCAGCGTGCTGCTCTCAACCCAGGCGCTGGCGCAGCGCTCCGGGCCCGCGGGCTACCTGGGCTTCGGCTTCGGCAGCGTCGCGTCCAACGGCGCGTCGTTCTTCTCCAATACGATCAACGAGGACACCGTCGCCGGCGGCAAGGTCTACGCCGGCTTCATGCGGGACGCGCACTGGGGCATGGAGATCGGCCTGCACAACCTCGGCACGTTCGACGCGTTCCTGCTGGGCGTGAAGTCCGACCAGTGGAAGGCCACGGCGGTGTCGGTGGCCGGCGTGTACACGACGCCGATCGCCGCGGGCTACTCGTTCATCGGCCGGCTCGGCCTTGCGTTCACCAACGTCGAATACGACTGCCTGGTGGCCTGCGGCGGCACCGTGTTCGACAACAAGAAGCGGGGTACCTCGGGCTTGATCGGTTTGGGCGTTGGCGCGCAGCTGTGGCAGAACGTCCAGGTACGCTTCGACTACGAGCACATCGGCAGCGTGCGCCACGCGGTCGGCAATACCGAGTACCAGGATGCCTACGACATGTTCTCGGTGAACCTCGTGTTCCAGTACTAAGGCGGAAAGCAAGTTATTGTTTTGATTGACGGAAACCCGCCGCCCCTGTATAACGGTGCGGCAGGTTTCTCGAGCAGAGCAACACGACAAGCCCGGTGCCGCCGGGCTTTTTTGTTTCCCGCGGGGAGCGGACATGGACAAGCGCAAGCTGTGGCGGGAGCAGGAGCAGCGGGTGGTCGAACGCTGGAACGCCGCAGAGGCACGCTACCGCGAGGTGCACGCGGCGCTGCAGCGCCAGTCGGGTAACGGCGCCGAAGCCGAGGCGCTGAAGCAGGAAATCGAGCGCGCGCGCGCCGACATCGAGGCCGTCCGGCGGCAGGTGGCGCGCCTCAAAGTCGAATTCACATCGGGGAAGAGATACTGAATGAATACCAAGAACACGTTGTCGCGCGGCCGCGCCGCGCTGTGGACCAGGGAAAAGATCGACCTGCTGTCGACGCCGGAGGTGCGCAACCTGCACGCCAACGCCGAGCGCCTGCTGGAGACCGAGATCGCCGCCCTGTGCCTGGAGATCCTGGGCGAGCGCCCGCGCAGCGGCGTTGCGGCGCCGGCCAAGCCGGCCGCGCCGCGCGCCCGGCGCGCGAAAGCCAAGGCCGAGGAAGCCGCCTAGCGCCGCGCTACACTGCGGCTCGCCATGTGCGGCCGCTACGTCAGTCCCGAGCAGGCGTCGATCGAGCGCGCCTGGCTGATCGACCGCACCAGCAGCAACCCGTTCCCGCGCCGCTTCAACGTGCAGCCGACCACCGCGGTGCCGGTGCTGATGCTCGCCGACGGCGCGCGCACGCTCGGCGCCGCGCGCTGGGGCCTGATCCCGCACTGGTGGAAGCAGGCGCGGCCGCCCGCCTTCGCCATCAACGCGCGCCTGGAGGAGATCGCCGGCAAGCCCATGTGGCGCGATCCGATCCGCGGCGCGCGCTGCCTGCTGCCCGCCGAGGGCTGGTACGAATGGCAGGCGCTGGCCGACGGCAAGCAGCCGCACTACATCACGCGTCGCGACCGCCGCCCGTTCTGCTTCGCCGGGCTGTACGCTGTGTGGCGCGACACGCTGAGCTGCGCCATCCTCACCACGCAGGCCCGGGGCCCGATCGCCGAGGTGCACGATCGCATGCCGGTGGTGCTGCCGGAGGCGGCGCACGCGGCCTGGCTCGATGTCGCCCAGCGCGACGCGGCTGCCGCGGTGGCGCTGGCCCAGGCGCCGATGGCGTCGGATGCGTTCGAGCACTACGCCGTGAGCCGGCGCGTCAACAACGCGCGCAACGAAGGGCCCGAGCTGATCGAGCCGCTGCGTTCGTGAGCCGCCGCGCTAGCGCTTGCGCGCGGCGGCCGCGCGCTCCTTGCGCGCCGCCATGATCTTCTCGTAGCACTCCGCGCACACTTCGCGCCGCCGCTCGCCGCCGGACAACACGCGGAACAGGGCGCGCGGCTTCGAGTGCTGGCCGTGCATGCAGAACTTGAGGGGACTGAGATTGGGCATGGTCCGGGCGTCACGCACACGCCGCTATAATCGCGCGGCGGAGCCCATCGACGCCAAGAGCACCGTATCACATGTGGCCGCTTCACCGAAACCTTCCCGTGCGCCTGCTGGCGGCGCTGGCGCTCGCCCCGGCGCTCGCGGCGCAGGCCTTCGACCTGCAGGGGCATCGCGGCGCCCGCGGTACCGCGCCCGAGAACACGCTGCCCGGCTTCGCCGCCGCGCTGGCGCTCGGCGTCGCCACGCTGGAACTGGACACCGGGGTGACGCGCGACGGCGTCGTCGTCGTTCACCACGACCGGCGCCTCAACCCGGACATCGCGCGCGGGCCCGACGGGCGCTGGATCGAGGCGCCGGGACCGCTGTTGCGCGACCTCGATTTCGCTGAGCTGCAGCGCTACGACGTCGGGCGGCTGCGCCCGGGCAGCGACTACGCGGCGCGCTTTCCCGACCAGGCGCCGGTCGACGGCGCGCGCGTGCCGCGCCTCGCCGAGCTGTTCGCCCTGGTGCGCAAGGCCGGCAACGCGCACGTGCGCTTCAACATCGAGACCAAGCTGTCGCCGGACCACCCGGGCGAAACGCTGCCTCCGGAGGCGTTTGCGCGCGCGCTCATCGCCGAGATCCGCGCTGCGGGCGTGGCGCCGCGCGCCAGCGTGCAGTCGTTCGACTGGCGCACGCTGCAAGTGGTCGAGCGCGAGGCGCCCGAGATCGCGACGGTCTACCTCACCGGCCGGCGCCGCGGCGGCTCGCAGCCGCAGGCGGTGCACGCGGCCGGCGGCCGCACCTGGTCGCCGAGCTACCAGGCGCTCGACTCGGCGGCCATGATCGAGGCGCGCGCGCTCGGCCTGCGGGTGGTGCCGTGGACGGTGAACGAGCCAGGCTACATCGAGCGCCTCATCGACCTCGGGGTCGACGGCATCATCACCGATTACCCGGAGCGCGTGCGCGCGGAGCTCGCGCGCCGCGGCATACCGCTGCCCGCGGCCTCGCCGGTGGACCCCTGAGCGTGCCGCCGGTCACCGGCGCGCTGCTCGCCGCCAACGTTCTGTTGTTCATGCTGCAGCTCGCCGGCGGGCTGCCGCTCGTCGAGCACTTCGCGCTGTGGCCGCCGGTCACCTCGGGGCCGCCGCGCGCCGGCCCGGGCTTCGAGCTGTGGCAGCTGCTCAGCTACAGCTTCCTGCACGGCAGCCTGCTGCACCTGATGTTCAACATGCTCGCCCTGTACACGTTCGGGCGCGACGTCGAGCGGCTGTTCGGCTCGCTGTGGTACCTGCAGTTCTATCTCGCGAGCGTCGTGGCGGCGGCGCTCACGCACCTCGTGGTCACCGGCTGGATGGGCGCGCCGCCGTATCCGACCGTGGGCGCCTCGGGCGGCGTGTATGGGCTGCTGCTCGCCTACGGCATCTATTTTCCGCGGCGTACCGTGATCCTGCTGTTTCCGCCGATTCCGCTGCCGGCGCGCGTGTTCGTGGCGCTGTTTGCGGCGCTGGAGCTGTACTTCGGCGTCACCGGCACGGTCGCGGGCGTCGCGCATTTCGCGCATCTCGGCGGCATGCTCGGCGCGTGGCTGATGATTCGCTCCCGGGGTCGCCGCCGACGCTAGGATCGTGTATAAGGGAGATCTATGATGAGAGAACTCCCAGGTCAGCAATCCCGCAGCAAATTCATGGTCGGCAAGTACGAAGTGATCGCGCAGCCCATCCCCGGATCGGCGCACATGCTGCGCTACACCGTGTTCCTCAAGGGCACGCGCATCGGTGCGATGGCGAGCGTGCCCACCGAGTCCGACTGCCGCTTTCTCGAGAACCCGCCACCCGTGCCGCCGGTGAAGCCGTTTCAGGTCTTTTACCGACCGGGCCGTCCCAAGAAAGGCAGCCAGCCCGCCAGCGCGGCGGACCGCGCCCTCGGCAGCACCCCGCACGAGGACCTGCCCGCGGGGCTCGCCATCCCGTCGCTGGAGAAATCCGCCGAGTAGAAACATCCTGTTGCAATTTGCAGCAGATTTAGGGCGATCGCGGGCACGCTAGCGCAGTACAAAGTGGGCGGAGGCACCGCCCATGAGAAAACTCGTCGTCGCCCTGCTCGCGGTCCTGGCCGCGGCAAGCACCGCGCTGGCGCAGGAACGCAACACCCCCTCGCAGGCCGAGCTCGATCAGATGCTCGCGCCGATCGCGCTGTATCCGGACGCGCTGCTGTCGCAGGTGCTGATGGCGTCGACCTATCCGCTCGACGTCGTCGAGGCAGCGCGCTGGTCGCGCGCACACCCCGGTCTGCAGGGCGACGAGGCCGTCGCCATGGTCGCGGACGAGGACTGGGACCCGAGTGTCAAGTCTCTGGTCGCCTTCCCCAGGCTGCTGCAGCGCATGGACGAGAACCTGGGGTGGACACGCAACCTCGGCGCCGCCTTTCTCGAGCAGGAGCCGTACGTGATGGAGACCGTGCAGCGGCTGCGGCGCCGCGCCGCGGCGGCGGGACATCTCCTGCCCGACGAGCGACTGCGCGTCATTGCGGACGGTGACGCGCTCACCATCGAGCCCGCCGATCCGCGCGTGGTGTACGTGCCCTATTACGATCCCTGGATCGTGTACGGCGCCTGGCACTGGCCCGCGTATCCGCCGGTGGCCTGGTCGCCGTGGCCCGCCTACGCCGTCGGCGTCACCACGGGCTTCTTCTTCGGCGGCATCGACTGGCATCATCGGCACGTCAAGGTGGTGCACGTGCACAGCCATTATCTGCGCCCGCGCCCGCACGGCCACCGTCCGCTGCACGTCGGCAAGTGGCGGCACGAGCCGCCGCAGCGGCGCCACTTTCGCCGCCATGACGAGCGCCCGGTGCACTTCGCGCCGCAGGCGCGGCCGATGCCGCCCGCGCTGAGCGCTTCGCCGCTGCCCGAGCGGCGTGCGCAGCCGCCGCGCCACTTCGAGCGGTCGCATCGCGACGAGCCGCGGCGCCGTGCCGAGGCGCAGCGCCCTGTACAGCGGCCGGCCCACACCGAACCGCTGCGACGCTTCGAAACGCCACGCCGCCTCGAAGCGCCACGCCGCGTCGAG
>JBFFZT010000148.1:0-5458 GCA_041568535.1 Burkholderiales bacterium
ACTGGTTCGGGTAGTTGATCGGATAGGCGCCGGCGCCGTAGAAGTCGGAAAGCTTCTGGCGCGGCAGGTTGGCCGTCACGTGATACACGCCGATCGGGGTCTTCTGGTCACCCTCGCGCGCTTTGTCCACGCCGCGCTTGCCGAGCGACACGTAGTAGTCGGCCACATAGTTCGGGCGGCCGCCGACGTTCTCGAAGACATACAGCCGCGAGTGCCGCGAATCGACCAGCAGCGCGTGCTTCTGCCCGGGATGCAGCTGCAGCACGGCGCGCGGCAGGCGCGCGGGGCGCGGGCGCTCGCGCAGCGCGTGCAGGCGCGCCAGCGCCTCGGCGCGCAGATCCTCGACGTTCTCCCGCGGCACCGTCTTCACCACGTTGCCGAACGTCTGCAGAGGACGCGTGCGCGCGAGCAGCAGGTCGCCGCGGATCAGGTGAGCCAGGCGGAAGTTCGGGTGCTCGGCGATCAGCTTTTCCACGCGCTGCAGCGCCAGGTCCAGCCGGTTGCTCTCGATCGCCTCGACCACGCCGGACAGGGCCGGCTCGGGCGACGCGGCCGCGGTGCCGAGCGGAAGCAGCAGTGCCGCCGCCGCGATGCGCAGGAGCGCCGCGCCGCGCATCAGTTCGACACCTGCTCCTGCACGATGCGCCAGCGCCCGTCGTCGGACTTGCCCATCAGCAAGGTCTTGGTGGCGCTGCCGCTGAACACGTCGGACTGGTAGTCCTGGCGGAACGTGACGCGCATGCGTCCGTCGGCCGCGGGACTGACGCGCTCTTCGTCGATCTTCACGCTAATGGACTTCGGCGCGGTGACGCGCTCGCGTCGCTGCTTCTCCCATTCGCTGCGCGGCTCGCCCTTCGGCGTGCGGAAATCCTTGGCGTAGGACCCGAGATAGGCCTCCACGTCCTGGCGCGCCCAGGCGTCGGCCCACGCCGCCACGGCCGCGAGCACCGCCTTCTCCGGCGACTCGGGCTTCGCCGCCACCGCCTTGGGCGCCGGCTTTTCCGGCGCCGGCTTGGCGCTCGCCACTGCCGGCGCCGGCGCGCTCGGCGCGGCGGCGGCGACCTTCACCGGCGGCGCTTCCCGCGGCGAGGTGCCGACCAGCTCGCGCACCAGCGCCAGCTTGTTCTGCGCGCCCGCGTTGGACGAGTCGAGCTTCAGCGCCTTGTCGTAGGCCTGGCTGGCGAGCTTCGCGTATACGTCGCCCAGGTTCTCGTAGGCCGTGGCGTAGCTCGGGTGCGTGCGGATCGATTGCTCGAGGGCCGCGCGCGCCTTGTCGTACTGGCCCTGCGACGCATAGACCACGGCAAGATTGTTGTAGGGCTCGGGCAGCTCCGGATAGTCCTCGGTCAGTTTCTGGAACATCTCGATCGCCGCGCGCGCGTTGCCCTGCTCGGTGTAGATCAGGCCCTTGAGGAAGCGCGCCTGTGGATCCTTGGGCTTGCCCGCGAGCAGCTTGTTGACGCGCTCCATGGCTTGCTGGTGCTCGCCGGCGCGCAGCAATTTGCTCGCTTCGGCGAGCTCGTCCGCGGCCGCCGGCGCAGCGGCGAGCGTAAGCGCGAAGGCGGCTGCGAGCAGTCTCAGGTGCGACGCGACGTACACAGGCATTGTGTTATAGTTTTCAAGGATATACGGAAACTTGCTGATTCTAGACTAAGGCTTGCAGGACCACAACCGAGCCTGCCGGCAGGCCACGCACAGCCCCTCGATGCTCAGAATCTTCAACTCGCTGGCGCGGCAAAAGCAGGACTTCACGCCCATCCGCCCGGGCGAGGTGCGCCTGTACGTATGCGGCATGACCGTGTACGACTTCTGCCACCTCGGGCATGCGCGCGTCATGGTGGTGTTCGACGTCGTGCGCCGCTGGCTGCGGGCGAGCGGCTTGCGCGTCACCTACGTGCGCAACATCACCGACATCGACGACAAGATCATCCGGCGGGCCGCCGAGAGCAGCGAGCCGGTCGACGCGGTGACGGCGCGCTTCATCCGCGCCATGGACGAGGATCTAACCGCGCTCGGCGTGGAGAAGCCCGAGCAGGAGCCGCGCGCCACGCAGTACGTGCCGCAGATGCTCGAGCTGATCGAGCGCCTGGAAGCGCGGCGGCTCGCCTACGCCGCGGCCTCCGGCGACGTCAATTTCGCGGTGCGGCGCTTCCCGGGCTACGGCAAGCTCTCCGGCAAGAGCCTCGATGAGCTGCGCGCGGGCGAGCGTGTCGAGGTCGACCGCTCGAAGGACGACCCCCTGGACTTCGTGCTGTGGAAGCGCGCGAAAGCCGGCGAGCCGGCATGGCCGTCGCGCTGGGGGCCGGGACGGCCGGGCTGGCACATCGAATGCTCGGCGATGAGCAGCGCGCTCCTCGGCGAGCATTTCGACATCCACGGTGGCGGGCAGGACCTGCAGTTCCCGCACCACGAGAACGAGATCGCGCAGTCCGAAGGGGCGAGCGGCCGGCCGTTCGTGAACTACTGGATGCACAACGGCTTCGTGCGCGTGGACGAGGCGAAGATGTCCAAGTCGCTGGGCAACTTCTTCCTCATCCGCGACGTGCTGCAGCGCTTCGACGCCGAGGTGGTGCGCTTCTTTATCCTCCGCGCGCACTACCGCAGCCCGCTCAATTACTCGGACGCGCACCTCGACGACGCCAAGCAGGCGCTGACGCGGCTGTACACGGCGCTGAAAGGCGCGCCTGCGGCGCCTGGCCGCATCGACTGGGAGGAGCCGCACGCGCAGCGCTTCAAGGCGGCGATGGACGACGATTTCGGCACCCCCGAGGCGGTGGCGGTGCTGTTCGAGCTCGCCAACGAGGTCAACCGCGGCGCGCCGCTGGCGGGCCTGCTGCGCGCCCTGGGCGGCGTGCTCGGCCTCCTGCAGCGCGACGCCGGCGAGTTCCTGCGCGCGGGCGCCGCCGGCGGGCTCGCGGACGCCGAGATCGCCGCGCGCATCGAGGCGCGGCTGGCCGCGCGCCGGGCGAAGAACTACGCGGAAGCCGATCGCATCCGCAAGGAGCTCGAGCAGGGCGGCGTGGTGCTCGAGGACAGCGCCCAGGGCACGACCTGGCGGCGCGCCTAGCGCGGTTCCGATCAGTGCAGCAGCTCGCCGTCGCGCGTCAGCGCCATCAGGTAGTTGCGCGCGCTGCCCTGCCGATTGGTGCGCGAGAAGGCGACGATGTGGCCGCCGACGTCGTGGTACGACATCGCGGCGAGCGCCAGCAGGAGCGCATCGCGCGTGAGCGCCGGACCGACGCGGCGCACCGCCTCGGCGAATACCTTTGCCGCGATGAAGGCCTCGAACGAGGCGGGCGAGTAGGCCTTGCGCCCTGTCTCGGCCTCGATCGCGGCGCGATACTCCGCGACCACCGGTAGCGATATCTGGGCGAGCGGCGGCACCACCTGGGACAGGGCGACGCCGGCGCCGTCCGCTCCCAGCGCCTTCGCCAGTGCAGCCGGATCGGCCGGCGACAGCGCGACGATCTGCGTGCCGCGGCCTGCGCGCCTGAGCGTGCGCACCAGCTCCGCCGCGGGCGGTTGCGGCAGCGCGAGCACCATGACGTCGGCATCGGTAACGAAGGCCTCGCGCATCAGCCCGGCGATGCCGCCGGCGCCGCCTTCGAGCGCGGCATCGACCGGCGCGGGCAGGCCGCGGCGGGAGAGCGACGTGCGCGCCGCGGCGAGCAACTCCGCGCCCGCGGCGTCGTCGGCGCGCAGCAAGGCGAAGCGCTTGAGGCCGAGCTGCGCGTAGTGGCCGATCACGCGGTCGATCTCGTCGGCATGCCCCGCGCGTACCGTGTAGACGCTGTGCCCGGGCTGGCGCGCGAGCGCCGCGCCGGTCACCGGCGCGAACAGCGGCGCGCGCGACTTCTGCAGCAGCGCGAGCAGCTCGGGCGTGATGCCGGCGTCCGCGTAGCCGAACAGCGCGAACACCTTGAACTCCTCTATGAAACGGCGCGTGTTGGCGAGTGTCTTGTCGGCGTCGCCAGCGTCGTCGAGCGTGGCGAGCTCGATGCGCCGCCCGTGCACGCCGCCGGCGTCGTTCAGTGGCCTGAAGTAGGCGAGGGCGCCGTTGCGGATCTCCTCGCCGTGCGCCTGCAGCGGGCCGGAGAGCGGCGCCGACTGGCCGAGCACGACGGTGCGCGGGGTGACGCCCTGGCCCCAGGCTGCCGCCGAAAGCGCGAGGGCGAGTACGAGGAAGGGGGTGCGCGCCAGTGCTATCATCGGCCGCAATTTTCCCTGATTGTCGAGATTCGCGCGCATGCTTCTGCAGATTCCCGGGGTGCTCAACAAGGATCAGGTCGAGACCGTGATGCGCGAGCTCGGCCAGGGCGCGTACGAGGACGGCCGGGCGAGCGCGGGCTTGATTGCGCGTGACGTCAAGAACAACCTGCAGGTCAAGCGCGACGCTGAAGCGGCGAAGAAGTGCGCGCCGCTGATTCTGGAGGCGCTGCGGCGCAACGCCACCTTCTATTCGATTGCGCTACCGCACCGCATTTTCGGGCCGATCTTCAATCGGTACGACGTCGGCATGACCTACGGCTCGCACGTCGACAACGCCATCATGGCGGACGACCGGTCCGTGCGTTCCGATGTTTCGGCGACGCTGTTTTTGAGCCCGCCCGACAGCTACGACGGGGGCGAGCTGGTGCTGCAGGAGCACCAGTCTGAGAGGCGCATCAAGCTGCCCCCGGGCAGCATGGTGGTGTATTCGTCGACCAATGTGCATCGCGTGGAGCCGGTGAAGCGGGGCACGCGCATCGCGGCGATCTTCTGGATCCAGAGCCTGGTGCGGGATGAGTCCAGGCGCGAGATCCTGCACGACCTCAATGAGATCATTGCCGGGTTGCGCGACAAGCTCGACCCCAACGAGGTTATGGCCTTAGCCTCGATCTACAGTAACTTAATGCGGCAGTGGGCCGAAACTTGAGACCGTTAGTGACTTTGTACGTGCCGCTGCCACATCTGCAGGAAGGCGCTCTCTAGTTCGCGCACCCGGCCCACGGTATCGAATAGGGGGCCGGACCGCTCTAATAGGTGCTGGCGGTAGAGCTCTAGCCGCTTGTGGTCCGACGCGAGTGCCACGGCTAGCCTAACGTATGAGTTCTTGTCTGGGGCTACGAGCTCCGACAAACCTGCGGCTCGAAGCAGGCTCTCTCCGGATCGTGAGGCCATAGTCGATCCGCTAAGTGTCAGCACTGGCAAGCCAACGGAAAGCGCGTCGCAAGCCGTCGCGACGGCATTGTGATGCAGTGCGTCCAGCATGAGGTCCCCTAGCCGTTGTCTGGCGAGGTAGCGAGGATTTTCTCTCGATTCGAATGGAGCAAACACCAAACGCAAAGGATTCACGCCATGTGCCGAGGCTTCGCGCCTCAGATTGCGCCGCGCGGAGTCGGGCACAGGGGCCAACCAGAGGACCGAGTTCGGCACCTGCCTGAGAATTCGCGTCCAGAGTAGGAACGCATCTGGAGAG
>JBFFZT010000149.1:0-5412 GCA_041568535.1 Burkholderiales bacterium
ATTTAATGCCCTATGCCGGGGGCTGTAAAGTCGGATGGGTGAACACGGTATGCATACAAAAGCATAAGCAGCATGCTTGAGGCGGTCGTCTCCGGCCTGGCGCTGGCGGCAACGCTCGACCTGCGCCTGTGGGAGATCGTCGGCCGGTCGCTCGCGGTGAGCCTGTCGGCGGTGGCGCTGGCGACGCTCGTCGGCCTGCCGCTCGGCGCGGCGATCGCCGTCGGGCGCTTCCCCGGCCGCCAGGCGGTCATCGTGCTGCTCAATGCGCTCATGGGCCTGCCGCCGGTGGTGGTGGGCCTGTTCATCTACCTGCTGCTGTCGCGCGCCGGGCCGCTCGGCGAGCTGGGGCTGCTGTTCACGCCGCAGGCCATGGTGGTCGCGCAGACGGTGCTGGTACTGCCGATCATCGCGGCGCTCGTGCGCCAGGCGGTCGAGGACGCGTGGCGCGAGTACGAGGAGCAGCTGCGCTCGCTCGGCGTGGACGGCCTGCGCGGCGCGCTCACCGTGCTGTGGGACATCCGCTTCTCGCTCGTCACGGCGGTGCTCGCGGGCCTCGGGCGCGCGAGCGCCGAGGTCGGGGCGGTGATGATCGTGGGCGGCAACATCGACGGCGTGACGCGCGTCATGACCACCGCCATCGCGCTCGAGACCTCCAAGGGCGACCTGCCGCTCGCGCTCGGGCTGGGGATGGTGCTGATCGGCATCGTGCTGGCGCTGAACGCCGCCGCGCACCTCGTCAAGGCGGCCGCCGAGCGGCGCTACGGATGAACGGCATCCTGCCCCTGCAGCTCGAGGAGGTGTCGTACGTCGCGGGCGGCCGCACGCTGATCGACCGCGTGAGCCTGACGCTGGAGGCGGGCGCAAGCACCATCGTGCTGGGGGCGAACGGGGCCGGCAAGAGCGTGCTCATGCGCCTGATGCACGGGCTGCTCGCGCCGAGCGCGGGGCGCATCGCCTGGAGCGGCACGGGTGCGCGCCGGCGCCAGGCCATGGTGTTCCAGCGGCCCGTGATGCTGCGCCGTAGCGCCCTGGCCAACGTGCGCTACGCGCTCGATGCCGCGGGCGTCGCGCCGCGCGAGCGCGAGCGGCTCGCGCGCGAGGCGCTCGCCGAGGTCGGGCTCGCGCACATGGCGCAGGCCCCGGCGCGCGTGCTCTCGGGCGGCGAGCAGCAGCGCCTTGCGCTCGCGCGCGCGTGGGCGCTGCACCCGGAGGTGCTGTTCCTCGACGAGCCCACCGCGAACCTCGATCCGGGCGCGACGCGCGAGATCGAGGCGGTGATCCGCGCCTTCGACGTCTCCGGCACCAAGATCGTGATGTCCACGCACAGCCTCGGCCAGGCGCGGCGCCTGGGCGACGAGGTCGTGTTCCTGCACCAGGGGCGCGTGGCCGAGCGGGCGCCGTCCGAGGTGTTCTTCAAGCAGCCGGCGTCCGCGGAAGCGGCGGCCTTCATCAAGGGAGAGCTGCCATGGGCCTAGCGGCGGCGGCGATGGCCGGCTTCATCACGGTGGCCTCGACCACCTCCACCGAGCAGTCGGGGCTGTTCCGGCATCTGCTGCCGACGTTCGAGAAGCGCACGGGCATCCAGGTCCGCGTCGTTGCGCTCGGCACCGGCCAGGCGCTCGACACCGGCAAGCGCGGCGACTGCGACGTGGTCCTGGTGCACGACAAGGCCGCCGAGCTGAAGCTGGTCGAGGCGGGCTGGTTCGTGGAACGGCGCGACGTCATGTACAACGACTTCGTGATCGTGGGGCCCGGGTCCGATCCCGCCGGGGTGAAGGGGATGAAAAACGCCGTGGCCGCGCTGAAGACGATCAGCGCCGCGCGCGCGCCCTTCGCCTCGCGCGGCGACAAGAGCGGCACGCACGCGGCCGAGCTGCGGCTGTGGGCGCAGGCCGGCGTTGCGCCCGCAGGCGCGTGGTATCGCGAAACGGGCTCGGGCATGGGGGCGACGCTGAACACCGCCTCGGGCATGAACGCCTACGCGCTCGCCGACCGCGGCACCTGGCTCTCGTTCAAGAACCGCGGCGAGCTGGCGATCCTCGTCGCGGGCGACGCGCGCCTGTTCAACCAGTACGGCGTGATGCTGGTGAACCCCGCGAAGCATGCGCACGTGAAGCGGGACCTGGGCCGCGCCTTCATCGGCTGGCTGGTGTCGGCCGAAGGCCAGGCGGCCATCGCCGCCTACGAGATCGGGGGCGAGCAACTCTTCTTTCCAAACGCCGGGCGTTGAAGCGTTTCATGATAAATAGCTGAGGTGATCGATGCGAGCGATCCTCTCATTGCGCTGCTCGCCGCCGGCATGCTCGCCGCGGCCTTCGTCTACGCCTCGGTCGGCCACGGCGGCGCCTCGGCCTACATCGCGGCCATGGCGCTCGCCGGCATCGCCCCGGCCGAGATGCGTCCGATCGCGCTCACGCTCAACGTCATCGTGTCTTCGCTCGCCACCTGGAAGTTCTGGCGCGCGGGCTATTTCCGCTGGCGCCTGTTCTGGCCGTTCGCCGCCGTCTCCATTCCCTGCGCCTTCCTTGGCGGCGCGATCACGCTGCCCGGCGAGGTGTACAAGGCGGTCGTCGGCGCGGTGCTCGTGTACGCGGCCTGGCCGCTGTGGCGCAGCGCGGCCGCCGGCGCCGAGATGCGCGCGGTGCGCGAGCCCGCGTTGCCGCTCGCGCTGGTCATCGGCGCCGTGCTCGGGCTGCTGGCCGGGCTCACCGGCGTGGGCGGCGGCATCTTCCTCAGCCCGCTGCTGCTCATCCTCGGCTGGGCGGGGACCAAGCAGACCTCCGCGGTCGCCGCGCCGTTCATCCTCGTCAACTCGCTCGCCGGGCTGGGCGCGGGCTACGTCGCCGGCACCGCGGCGCTGCCCGCGGCGATCTGGCTGCTCGCGGCCGCCGTGCTGGTCGGCGGCTGGCTCGGCGCCGAGTACGGCAGCCGGCGCTTCACCAACCCGATCGTGCGCCGGCTGCTCGCCGCGGTGCTGCTGCTCGCGGGCGGGAAGCTGATCCTCACATGAAGACCTTCGGCTTCGCGGGCTGGTCCGGCAGCGGCAAGACCACGCTGATCGAGAAGCTGATCCCGCGCTTCGTGGCGCGCGGCTTGCGCGTCTCGCTCATCAAGCACGCGCACCACACCTTCGACGTCGACCACCCGGGCAAGGACTCGTACCGCCACCGCCACGCCGGCGCCGCCGAGGTGCTCGTCACCTCGTCGCGACGCTGGGTGCTGATGCACGAGCTGCGCGGCGCGCAGGAGCCTTCGTTCGAGGACCAGGTGAAGCACTTGTCGCCCTGCGACCTGCTGATCGTGGAAGGCTTCAAGCACGCGCCGATCCCCAAGCTCGAGGTCTGGCGCGCGCTCACCGGCGAGGGGCTGCTGCACCCGCAGGACCCGCACATCGTCGCGGTGGCGAGCGACACGAAGCTGGAGACCAAGCTGCCGCTCCTGGATCTGAACGACGACGCCGGCATCGCCGAATTCATCGTCAAGCACCTCAAGCTCGCATGAACAAGGGGCTGCTCACCGTAGACGAGGCGCTCGAAGTGCTGCTCGCCGGCGCGCGCGCGGTCACCGAGGTCGAGGAGGTGCCGACGCTCGAGGCCACCGGCCGCGTGCTGGCGCGCGCGCAGGCCTCCACCATGGACGTGCCGCCGATGGACAACAGCGCCATGGACGGCTACGCCGTGCGCACCGCGGACGTGAAAGCGCCCGACACGAAGCTCAAGGTCGCGCAGCGCATCATGGCGGGGTCGGTGGGGCAGGCCCTCGCGCCCGGCACCGCGGCGCGCATCTTCACCGGCGCGCCGATTCCGCCCGGCGCCGACGCCATCGTCATGCAGGAATTCTGCGCCGCCGACGGCGCGGCCGTGACCATCCAGAAGGTGCCGCAGAAGGACGCCTGGATCCGGCGCCGCGCGAGCGACATCGCCAAGGGCGCGCAGGTGCTCGCCGCCGGCATCCGCCTGCGGCCGCAGGACACCGGGCTTGCGGCCTCCGTCGGCATCAAGACGCTGCCGCTCGCCCGGCGCGTGCGCATGGGCCTCTTTTTCACTGGCGACGAGCTGGTGATGCCGGGCGACCCGCTGCCGCCCGGGCGCATCTACAACTCCAACCGCTTCACCCTCAACGGCCTCGCGGCCACCTTCGGCTGCGAGGTGCGCGACTACGGCATCGTGCCCGATTCGCTCGAGGCGACGCGCGCGGTGCTCAAGCGCGCCGCGGCCGAGTGCGACCTGATCGTCACCTCCGGCGGCGTGTCGGTGGGCGACGCCGACTTCGTCAAGCCCGCGGTGGAGGCCGAGGGCTCGCTGCTCATGTGGAAGATCGCGATGAAGCCGGGGCGCCCGCTCGCCTTCGGCCGGGTGGGCGCTGCCGCCTTCATCGGCCTGCCGGGCAACCCGGTGTCTTCCTTCGTCACTTTCCTCATCTTCGTGCGGCCGTTCCTGCTCAAGACGCAGGGCATCGCCGCGGTGCAGCCGCGCGCCGTGGCGGCGCGCGCCGACTTCGACTGGCCGGAGCCCGACGCGCGGCGCGAATACCTGCGCGTAAAATGGAACGCGCAGGGCGGCCTCGAGATCTACCCGACGCAGGACTCGGCGGTGATGACCTCGACGGCCTGGGCCGACGGCCTGGTGGACAACCCGCCCAACCACGCCATCCGGCGCGGCGACACGGTGCGCTTCCTGCCCTACGCGGAGCTCTACGGATGAAGGTGAAGGTGCTCTACTTTGCCGCGCTGCGCGAGCAGCTCGGCACCCCGGCCGAGGAGATCGAGCTGCCGGCCGGCGTCGGCACGGTGGCGGCGCTGCGGTCGCACCTGCGCGCGCGCGGCGGCGCCTGGGAACTCGCGCTCGCCGAAGGCAAGCTCGTGCGCGCGGCGGTGAACCAGGACATGGCGCCGCCCTCGTCGGCGCTCAAGGCGGGCGACGAGGTGGCGTTCTTTCCCCCGGTGACCGGCGGATGAAGGTCTCGGTTCAAACCCAGGATTTCGACGCGGGCGCCGAAATGCGCGCGCTGTCGCGCGACCCGAAGGTGGGCGCCGTGGCGAGCTTCGTCGGCGTGGTGCGCGAGGTCGGCATGACGCTCGAGCACTATCCCGGCATGACGGAAAAGGCGCTCGAGAAGATCGTCGACGAAGCCAAAGGGCGCTGGCAGGTGCTCGACTGCACCGTGATCCACCGCATCGGCGAGCTTCAACCCACCGACCAGATCGTGCTGGTCGCGGTGGCGAGCGCGCACCGCGGCGACGCCTTCGCCGCGTGCGAGTTCATCATGGACTACCTGAAGACGCAGGCGCCGTTCTGGAAGAAGGAGGCCGCCGGCTGGGTCGAGGCGCGCGCTAGCGACGACGCAGCCGCCGAGCGATGGTCCACGGCAGCTGCGCCAGCGCCATCGCGCCAGCGGCGATAGCGCAGATCG
>JBFFZT010000150.1:0-5411 GCA_041568535.1 Burkholderiales bacterium
CACCGATTTCAAGCGGCGCATCGCCGACTACGCGAAAAAGCGCGACTACCCCGCTCTCAAGGGACCGTCGTATCTCTCGGTGCACCTGCGCTTCGGCACCGTGTCGATCCGCGAGCTCGCGCGCTTCGCCTGGAAAAGCAAAGGCAAGGGCGCGGCGACCTGGCTGTCGGAGCTGTGCTGGCGCGACTTTTACTTCGCGGTGCTGGCGGCGCGTCCCGACGTGGTCGACCACGCCTACAAGCGCGCGTTCGACACGCTGCGCTGGGACGACGACGAAAACCTATGGCAGGCGTGGTGCGAGGGGCGCACCGGCTACCCGCTGGTGGACGCGGCCATGCGCCAGCTGAACACCACGGGCTACATGCACAACCGCCTGCGCATGGTCACCGCCTCGTTCCTCGTCAAGGACCTGGGCATCGACTGGCGGCGCGGCGAGCGCTATTTCGCCGAGAAGCTGAACGATTACGACCTCGCCGCCAACAACGGCGGCTGGCAGTGGGCGGCCTCCACCGGCTGCGACGCGCAGCCCTGGTTCCGCATCTTCAACCCGGTCACGCAGTCCAGGAAGTTCGACCCGCAGGGCGCGTTCATCCGCAAGTACGTGCCGGAGCTCGCGCACCTCGATCACCGCGAGATCCACGAGCCGCGCGCGCCCGTGGTGGAGCACGCCGCGGCGCGCCAGCGCACGCTCGCCCGCTACGGCGCCGTGCGTCAGTAGCGCAGACTCTCCAGGGACTCGCGCAGCTCGCGCAGCAGCCCCGCCACTTCTTCCACCGCGGCCGCGGCGCGCGTCGCCGCTTCGGCGGCCTGCTCCGCCCCGGCGAGCATCTCGCGCACGCCCCCGGCGATGGCGCTCGCCGCTGCGCCCTGCGACTTCGCGGTCTTCGACACGCGCCCGATGTCGTCGGCGAGCGCGCGCAGCGTCTCGCCCAGCTCGGCGAGCGTGCGCGCCGAGGCGCTCGCGCCCAGCGCCTCGGCCTGCGCCGC
This sequence comes from Burkholderiales bacterium, assembly GCA_041568535.1. GTDB lineage: Bacteria > Pseudomonadota > Gammaproteobacteria > Burkholderiales > SG8-39 > JAABQT01. The sequence goes on from JBFFZT010000150.1 coordinate 988, forward strand.
GACCTGGTGCAGCTGGTTTGCGGTCTTGGCCATCTCCGGGGAGGCGCCGCGCACGCGGTCCACGCTCTCCGCTGCGGTGCGCACGCGCCGGCCCATGTCGGCGACTACCGAGAGCGTCGCCTGCACTGCCTGGCGCCCCTGCAGCGCCGCGGCGAGTGCCGCCTGCGCCAGATCGGCGGACTGGTTGGAGCGCGCCGAGAGGTCGGTGACCGCGCGCGCCATGCCGAGCGCGCGCGCGCTCGCGCCCTTGATGCGCGCCGATTGCAGCCGCGCCGACTCCAGCAGCCCGTCGGCGGCCGATTGCGCCGAGCCCGCCGCGCCGCCGACGCGCTCGGTCGCGTGCGCGATGCGCGCGACCAGCGCGCGCAGGCTATCCAGCGCGTCGTTCAGCGCGGCGGCCGCCGGATAGGTGATCTCGCTGCCCACGGTGGCGCGCGCGGTGAGATCGCCCGCGGCGAGCGCTTCGAGGTCGCGGCGCAGCTGCTCCACCGCGTCGAGGTCGCGCTCGTGGTGCCGGCGCAGCACGGCGAGACGGCGCGCCGCGGCTTCGCGCCCGCGGCGCTCGTCGATCACGTAGAACAGCGCAAGCAGCAGCAGCGCCGCGACCAGCGCCAGCGCGGTCGCGGCGAGGCCGGACTCGTTGGCGACGCGCGAGGGCGCGGCGCGGTAGGCCGCCACCACGCGGTCCACCGCCTCGAGCAGGCGCTCGGATTCGGCGTGGATGGCGAAGGCGGCCGCCTTTGCGCCTGCCAGGCGCTCGCGCGTGCCGAGCACCGCGACCACCGCATCCTGATACGGCGCGAAGGCCGCGCCAAGGGCATCGAGCGCGCCCGCCATCTCGTCGTCGCGCGCGCCGGCGCGCAGGCGCGCGAGCGTGCCGCGGAACTCGTTCACGTCCTTGCCGAGCAGGAACTCGATCTCGGGTTCGACGCGGTCAGCGGCGACCAGGTGCTGCGCGCCGCGCGCCAGGCGCTGCGTGAGCAGCACGAGACGGCTCGCGGCGGCAACCTCGGCGGGCAGCGCGCCTTGCGCGAGCTTCAGGTTCTGCACGCGCTCGGCGCGCTCGAGCAGCTGCGGGTTGGCGCGCTCCATGCGCTCGGCGGCGGCCGCCAGGGCGACCAGCAGCCTTTGGTCCCGGAGCAGCAGCGTGGCGTTCTTCTCGCTGCGCGCCCAGTCGGTATTCAAGGCCTCCAGCGCCCTCGGCGCGCGCGCGTCGCGCGCCAGGCGCGCGAGCGCCGCGCTGAAGCCGTCGCGGCTCGCCTGGATCTGCGGAAAGGCCTCGGCATCGCCGCGCAGGCCGCGCAGCGCCGCCTTCGCCATGCGTTGCGACAGCATGCGCATCTCGGCGGCGGCGGCGAGATGGCCTTCGCCGAAATGCGCTTCGCGATACTCCGCCCACGCCAGCCACAGCGCGCCGGCGAGCAGCATGACCAGCACGGCCGCGAGCACCGCGAGCTTGCGCCGCAGCGGCAGCACCGTGACGCCGCGCAGCGCCGCGCCGCGCAGCGCCGCGATGCGCGCGTGCAGCGCCTTCAGGTCCAAGCGCGCCGGCGCGCGCTCAGATCTCGACCATCTCGAAATCTTCCTTGCGCGCGCCGCATTCCGGGCAGGTCCAGTTGATGGGGACGTCCTCCCAACGCGTGCCTGGCGCGATGCCCTCGTCCGGCGCTCCGGCGGCCTCGTCGTACACGTAGCCGCAAATGAGGCACATCCAGGTCTTGTACTGCACTTGGTTCTGGGTCATCAGGGCGGTGCGCGCCGCGTGAGTTAGAATCGTGCGGCATCTTAGCGTACTTCCCGACGCGCCCCGCGGCGCGCTCCCCATGCTTGCCGCACCGCCGAACGTCCTCGCAATCGCCGCCTCGGATCCGACGGGCGGCGCGGGCCTGCAGGCCGACATCCTCACGCTCGCGAGCCTCGGCTGCCATCCGCTTTCGGTGCTCACCGCGTACACCGTGCAGGACACGCACGGCGTCGCGGCGCTGCACGCGCTCGACGCTGCGCACGTCGCAGCGCAGGCGCGCAGCGTGCTCGCCGATGCGCCCGTACGCGCCTTCAAGATCGGCGTCGTCGCCAGCGCCGCCAACGCGCAGGCGATCGCGCAGCTGCTCGCGGCGCATCCGCAGGTGCCGGTGGTGCTCGATCCGGTGCTCGCCTCGGCGCGCGGCGACGCGCTCGGCGACGAAGGCACGCTGCGCGCGCTGCTCGAGCTGCTCGTGCCGCGCGCCACCGTGGCGACGCCGAACAGCCTCGAGGCGCGCGCGCTCGGCGGCGCCGGCGCAATGCTCGCGCTGGGCTGCAAGTACGTGCTGGTCACCGGCACGCACGAGCCCGGCGACGACGTGCTGAACGTGCTGCACGGCGCCGCGGGCGTGGTGCGCGAGGACCGCTGGCCGCGCCTGCCCGGCAGCTACCATGGGTCGGGCTGCACGCTCGCCTCGGCGATCGCCGCGCGCCTCGCGCACGGCGACGAGGTCGGCGAAGCGGTGCGCCGCGCGCAGGACTACACCTGGTGCGCGCTCGAGCGCGGCTACCGGCCGGGCGCGGGACAGCACGTGCCCGACCGCCTGCACGCCCGATGAGGCGCCTGCGCGGGCTGTACGCCATCACGCCGCCGGATCTGTCGCGGGTCGAGGCCGCCCTCGCCTCCGGCGCCCTGTGCGCGCTGCAGTATCGCGCCAAGGACGCGGACGCCCCGCGCCGGCTGCGCGAGGCGCGGCATCTCGCGCAGCTGTGCCGCGCGCACGGCGTGTCGCTCATCGTCAACGACGACGTCGAGCTCGCGCTCGCCGTGGATGCGGCCGGCGTGCACCTCGGTCGCGACGACGGCGACCTTGCCGCGGCGCGCGCGCGCCTGCCCGGGCGGCTGCTCGGCGCTTCCTGCTACGACCGGCCGGAGCTCGCGCGCCGCGCGGTGGCGGCCGGCGCCGACTACGTGGCGTTCGGCTCGGTGTTCGATTCGCCCACCAAGCCCGCCGCGGTGCGCGCGCCGCTCGCGCTCTTCGCGCTCGATGTCGGCGTGCCGAAAGTGGCGATCGGCGGCATAACCCTCGACAATGCGCCCCGCGTGCTCGCCGCGGGCGCCGACTGCCTGGCGGTGATCACGGACCTTTTCGACGCGCCGGATGTCGCCGCGCGCGCGCGAGAGTACGGGAGGCTGTTCGATGAAATCGCATAACGAAGAGCTGTTCGCACGCGCGCAGGCGTGCATTCCGGCCGGCGTCAATTCTCCGGTGCGCGCGTTTCGCGCCGTGGGCGGCACGCCGCCGTTCTTCGAGCGCGCGAGCGGCGCGCACTTGTGGGACGTCGAGGGCAAGCGCTACATCGACTACGTCGGCTCCTGGGGGCCGATGGTCGCGGGGCACACGCATCCGCGCGTGGTGGAGGCGGTGCAGGCGGCGGCCTCGCGCGCGCTGTCCTTCGGCGCGCCCACCGCGGCCGAGGTCGAGATGGCGCAGCTGCTGTGCCGGCTCGTGCCCGCGCTCGAGCTGGTGCGGCTGGTGTCCTCGGGCACCGAGGCGACGATGACCGCGATCCGCCTCGCGCGCGGCTTTACGGGCCGCAGCCTGATCGTGAAGTTCGAGGGCTGCTACCACGGCCACGCCGACGCGCTGCTCGTCAAGGCGGGCTCGGGCGCGCTCACCTTCGGCAACCCGAGCTCGGCGGGGGTTCCCGCCGAGACCGCGGCGCACACGGTCGTGCTCGACTACAACGACGCCGCGCAGGTCCAGGCGCTGTTTGCGAAGCGCGGCGCGGAGATCGCCGGCGTCATCGTCGAGCCGGTGGCCGGCAACATGAACCTGGTGCTCCCCGCTCCCGGGTTCCTCGAGACGCTGCGCGAGCAGTGCACGCGCCACGGCGCGGTGCTGATCCTCGACGAGGTGATGACCGGCTTTCGCGTCGCGCTCGGCGGCGCGCAGGCGCGCTTCGGCATCCGACCGGACCTCACCACGCTCGGCAAGGTGATCGGCGGCGGCCTGCCGGTCGCGGCCGTCGGCGGGCGCAAGGACATCATGCAGAAGATCGCGCCGCTCGGGCCCGTGTACCAGGCCGGCACGCTCTCGGGCAATCCGGTCGCGGTTGCCGCCGGCCTCGCCACGTTGAAGCTCGTCGATACGCCGGAGTTCCAGCCGCGCATCGAGGCGACGACGCGTCGCCTGGTCGAAGGCCTTGCCGCGGCCGCGAAGAGCGCCGGCGTCACCTTCTCGTCACAGTCGATCGGCAGCATGTTCGGCGTGTACTTCCGCGCGATGCCGCCGAGAAGCTTTGCCGAAGTGATGCAATGCGACGCGCAGCGCTTCAACCGCTTCTTCCAGTCGATGCTCGCGCAAGGCGTCTACCTCGCGCCCTCGGCTTACGAAGCGGGCTTCGTGTCGTCGGCGCACAGCGCCGAAGACATAGAGCAGACGCTCGCGGCAGCGCAG
>JBFFZT010000151.1:0-5408 GCA_041568535.1 Burkholderiales bacterium
ACCCAGTGGATGGCGAAGGACACCAGGCGCACGCCGCGCGCCGGGTCGAAGCGCTTCACGGCCTTCATCAGGCCGATGTTGCCTTCCTGGATCAGGTCCGCGTGCGGCAGGCCGTAGCCGAGGTAGCCGCGCGCCACCGCCACCACGAGGCGCAGGTGCGACAGCACGAGCTGGCGCGCGGACTCGAGGTCGCCCTCGCGCTGGTAGCGCCGCGCGTAGTCGAGCTCCTGCTCCGCGGTGAGCAGCGGGAAGCGGTTCACCGTCTGGATGTAGGTTTCGAGGCTGCCTGCCGCCATCGGCATCGGCAGCGTCATCGGCAAAGCTTGCGCAGACATCATTTGCCTCCTTGGCTCGATCTTAGCACTCGCAGTATTGGAGTGCTAAGCGGTCCGAAGGTTCCTCGGGCGTCGTTTAAAACACCCATGATTATAGGGGCATTTAACGTAAGTATTTACTAACTGACAGAAGGGCGCCCAGCCAGCCGAGGAGGGCGGCGAAGGCGACGACAGCGAGCGCGTCGCGGCCCGGCAGGAAGGCGAGCTCGAAGCTCGAGCCGTAGGCCGTGGCGAGGTCGCGCACCCCGAAGTTCAGCACCCACAGCCCCGCCCACAGGATGACGAGCGCCAGCAGCCCCCCGGCCAGGCCCTGCAGGACCCCCTGGTAGAAGAACGGTCGCCGCACGAACGCGTCGGTGGCCCCGAGCAGCTGCGACACCTCGATCTCCTCGCGCTGGGTGAGGATCTGCAGGCGGATGGTGTTGAAGGTCACCGCGACGAGGCCGATGGCGAGCAGCACGGCGAGCGCGGCGAGCGCGAGCCGCCCGATGCGCGCGAGCGCCGCCAGACGCTCGGCCCAGGCCGAGTCGACCTGCACGTTCGCCACGCCGGGCAGCGCCTTGAGCGCGCCCGCGAGCGCTTCGAGCGCCGCGGCGCCGTCGCCGGCGGCGCGCACCACGAACGCGTCGGGCAGGGGGTTGCGCTCGAGCGCGGCGACGACGTCGGCCAGGCCCTCGGCGACGCGCAGCTCGGCGAGCGCCTCGTCGCGCGGCACGAAGCGCAGCGCGGCGACGCGCGGATCGGCGCGCAGGCGCGCCTCGAGCTCGGCGCGCTTCGCCTCGGGCTTGAGGAACACCGACAGCTGCGGCTCGAACGTGAAGCGCTGCGCCACGCCCTGCAGGTTGGCGAGCAGCGCGTAGCCGCCGGCGGGCAGCGACAGCGCCACGCCGATCACCAGCGCGTTGAGCAGCGTCGCGGCGCGCTGCGCGGCGAGCTTGCGCACGGCGCGCGCGAGCGCCGCGCGGTGCTGGCGCAGCCACGTTCTCATGCCGAGGCCAGCCTGCCCGCGGCGAGCTGCAGCACGCGCCGCCCGTGGCGCGCGACCAGCGCCTCGTCATGCGTCGCCACCACCAGCGTCACGCCCACCTGGTTGAAGGAGAGCAGGATGTCGACGATGCGCGCGGCGGACTCGGTATCCAGGTTGGCGGTGGGCTCGTCGGCGACCAGCACCGCCGGGCGGTTGACCACCGCGCGCGCGATGGCCAGGCGCTGCTGCTCGCCGCCCGAGAGCTGGATCGGGTTGGCGCGCTCGCGCGCGAGCAGTCCCACCTTGTCGAGCGCCGCGCGCACGCGCCGCGCCGCGTCGCGCGGGGCGAGGGCGCCGAAGGAAAGCGGCAGCATGACGTTGTCGAAGACGCTGCGGTCGTAAAGGAGCTTATGGTCCTGGAACACGAGGCCGAGGTTGCGGCGCAGGTAAGGAAGCGCGCCGCGCCGCAGCGCGCCCACGTTCTGCCCGTTCACCACCACGCTGCCCGCGGTGGGGCGCTCGATCGCCGGGATGAGCTTCAGGAGCGTCGACTTGCCGGCGCCGGAGGGCCCGGTGACGAACGCGAGCTCGCCCGCCTCGAGCGAGAACGACACGCCGGCGAGCGCGTCCTGGCCGCCGGGGTAGCGCTTGGAGACCGCGGAAAAGCTAATCAACCAGCGCCTCGGCGAACTCCGCGGCGCTGAAGGGCCGCAAATCGTCGATGCCTTCGCCGACGCCGATGAACAGCAGCGGCACCGGCCGCTCGCGCGCGATCGCGCAGACCACGCCGCCCTTGGCGGTGCCGTCGAGCTTGGTGAGCACCAGACCGGTCAGGCCGAGCGCCTCGTCGAAGGCCTTGACCTGGGCGAGCGCGTTCTGGCCGGTGTTGGCGTCGAGCACCAGCAGCACCTCGTGCGGCGCGCCCGGCAGCGCCTTGGCCAGCACGCGCTTCACCTTCTTGATCTCCTCCATCAGGTGCAGCTGCGTCGGCAGCCGTCCGGCGGTATCCGCGATCAGCACGTGGATGCCGCGCGCGCGCGCGGCCGAGGCGGCGTCGAACACCACCGCGGCGGCGTCGCCCGAGGCCTGCGCGATGACGGCGACGCCGTTCCTCTGCCCCCAGGCGGCGAGCTGCTCGCGCGCCGCGGCGCGGAACGTGTCGCCCGCGGCGAGCAGCACGCTGCGGCCCTCGCCCTGCAGCCACTTCGCCAGCTTGCCGATGGAGGTGGTCTTGCCCGAGCCGTTGACCCCCGCGATCATGACGACGAGCGGCTGCGCGCGCTCGAGATCGAGCCGCTTCTCGAGCGGCGCGAGCAGCTGCCGCAGCTCTTCCTGCAGCGCGCGCTTCAGCGCCTGCGGCTCGGCGATGCGCTCGCGCCGCGCGCGCTCGCGCAGGCGCTCGAGCAGGTGCCGCGTCGCGGCGACGCCGCAGTCGGCGGTGAGCAGCGCTTCCTCCAGCGCCTCGAACAGCGCCTCGTCGACCGCCGCGCGGCCGAACAGCGCGCCCAGACCCCCGCCGAGGGCGGCGCGCGTGCGCGCGAGGCCGCTCCTCAGGCGCGCCGTCCACGAAGTCGCTGCTAACATCGTGCGGTGAATTCTAGCAAGCGGGCTGCGCCGGGCCGCGTGCGCATCGTGGGCGGCGCGTGGCGCGGGCGGCGCATCGACGTTCCCGCGCGCGCCGGCGTGCGGCCGACGCCCGATCGCGTGCGCGAAACCCTGTTCAACTGGCTCGGCCAGCGCCTCGACGGCGCCGTGTGCCTCGATCTGTTCGCGGGCAGCGGCGCGCTCGGCTTCGAGGCCGCGTCGCGCGGCGCGGCGCGCGTGGTGATGGTGGAGTCCGATCGCGCCATCGCCGCCGCGCTGAAAAGGAGCCGCGAGCAGCTCGGCGCCGCGGCGGTGGAGATCGTGCCGGGCGATGCGTTCGCGTTCCTCGCGCGCGGCGGCGAGCGCTTCGACGTGGTTTTCCTCGACCCGCCGTTCAGGCAGAATGCCCTGCCGGCGCTGCTTGCCGCGCTGCCGCCGCGGCTGCAGCGCGGCGCGCGCGTGTACGTGGAAGGGGAGAAGCCGGCGGACGTGGCGGCGCCGTGGCGCGAGCTGAAGCGCGCGCGCGCCGGGCAGGTGAGTACCCAACTACTCGAATGGAGCGAACATGATCCGAGCGGTGTACCCGGGCACCTTTGATCCGCTCACGCGCGGCCACGAGGATCTGGTGCGGCGCGCCTCGAAGCTCTTCGACCCGCTCATCATCGGCGTGGCCATCAGCCGCGGCAAGAGCACCTTCTTCACGCTGCAGGAGCGCACCGAGATGGCGCGCGAGGTGCTCGGCGACCTGAAGAGCGTGCAGCTCCCGAGCGACACGGGATTGCACACGGAGTTCGTGCGCAACCACGACGCGCACGTGGTGATCCGGGGGCTGCGCGCGGTGTCGGACTTCGAGTACGAGTTCCAGCTCGCCGGCATGAACCGCAGCCTCTACCCGGACTTCGAGACCATCTTCCTCACGCCCTCCGAGCAGCACATGTTCATCTCGGCGACGCTGGTGCGCGAGATCGCCATCCTGGGCGGCGACGTCACCAAGTTCGTGCACCCCTTCGTCGGCAAGCGCCTCGCCGCGAAGGTGCAGTCGCTCGGCAAGCAGTGACGCGCTAGCGCTGGCAGCCGGCGCAGAAGTAGGTCGAGCGCTGGCCCTGCACGATGCGGCGAACGGCTGCGCCGCAGCGCCGGCACGCCTTGCCCTCGCGGTCGTAGACCAGCGTGCGCAGCTGGAAGCAGCCGTAGCCGCCGTCGGCGCCGACGTAGTCGCGCAGCGACGAGCCGCCGGCGCGGATCGCGGCGCGCAGCGTGTCCTTCACGGCGCGCGCGAGGCGCACGCAGCGCGCGAGCGACAGGCGCCGCGCCGGCGTGCGCGGATCGATCTTCGCGCGGTACAGCGCCTCGCTCGCGTAGATGTTGCCGACGCCGACGATGCGCCGGCTGTCCATCAGGAACACCTTGATCGCCGCGCGGTGCGCGCGGGTAAGCGCAAAAAGGCGCGCGCCGTTGAAAGCGCGCTGCAGCGGCTCGACGCCGAGGTGCGCGAGCAGCGGATGCGGCGCCGCGCCCGCGGCGTGCCAGAGCACCGCGCCGAAGCGCCGCGGGTCCCGCAGGCGCAGCAGGCGCTCGCCGAGCACCAGGTCGAAGTGGTCGTGCTTGTCGAACGCGGCGCCCGCGGGCAGGAGGCGCAGGCTGCCGCTCATGCCGAGGTGCACGATGAGCTCGCCGTCGCCGCAGTCGAGCAGCAGGTACTTGGCGCGGCGCTTTACCGAACGCACGGTGCGCCCGGCGAGCGCGCGCACCGCGTCGGGCACCGGCCAGCGCAGCCGCGGCTCGCGCACCGCGATCGCGGAGATGCGCTGCCCGGCGAGCGCGCGCGCGATGCCGCGCCGCGTAACCTCTACTTCCGGAAGCTCAGGCATGGAACTTTGTTGCTTGTGCGGGGCACCAAATATACCTACACTCTTCTCGCCATGCCCGCGATGAATCGCCTGCTGATCCTGCTCGTCGTACTGCCCGTCGCCGCCTGCGTGGCGCTGGCGGAGAACGACGGCGAGGCCGATGCGCACCTCGGGCTGCCGTTGGGCGCGCTCGCCGCGGATACCGAGTCCTCCACGGCGAAGCTGCCCGAGCAGGAGCTGACCGAGCCGCTGCTCTACGAGATGCTGCTGGCCGAGATCGCGCTGCAGCGCGGCAACCCGGCGCTGGCGGCGCAGACCTACGCCGAGCTCGCGGCGCGCACCCGCGACCCGCGCATCGCGCGCCGCGCGGTCGAGGTCGCCAACTTCGCGCGCACGCCGAAGTTCGCCCTGGAGGCGGCCCGGATCTGGCACGAAGCCGACGCCGACTCGGTGCAGGCGCTGCAGACGCTGACCGCGCTGCTGGTCAACGCGCGCAGGATCGACGAAGCCGAGCCCTATCTCGCCAAGCTGCTCGCGCGCGAGGGCGATACCGCGGCCGGCGGCTTCATGCAGCTCGCGCGGCTGCTTGCCGGCAATCCCGACAAGCAGGCCAACCTGCGCGTGGTGCGCTCGCTCGCGGCGCGCCATCCCGAGTTGCCGCATGCCCAGCTG
>JBFFZT010000152.1:0-5395 GCA_041568535.1 Burkholderiales bacterium
ACCAGCTGGTTGACGCGGGTCTGGTTGGCGAGCGCGCGGCCGCGCTCGCGCGCCAGGCGCTCGTTGGAGGCGAGCCGCTGCGCCAGCCAGCCGGTCGCGCCGGCGGTGGCGAAATAGCCCATCGACAGCAGGCCCGCCGGCACCACGCTCGCCGAAGGCAGGTCGAGTGCCAGCACCCAGTAGGTTTCCTCCAGCAGCACGGCGATGGCCGCCAGCGCGGCGTACAGGAAGTTCAGCCGCAGCGGCGCCACCAGCCCGGTGCCGGTGAGCGAAATGAGCAGCATCACGCCCAGGCCGCTGCGCATGCCGCCGCTCGCGTACATGAGCAGCGGGATGACGAGCACGTCGAGCAGCGCGTGCGCCGAGAGCTGCAGGTTGAAGCGCTCGTGCACCGCGCGCAGCACGAACTGCAGCGCGATGGCGAGGATCAGGTAGCCGACGCAGACGCCGCGGAACAAGCGCATGTCGTGCGCGCCGAAGTTGATCGGCTCGTAGGCGACGTAGGTGGCGCCCAGGAACAGCAGCGCCACGACGATGCGGTACAGGTTGAAGTACTGCAGCGAGATCCAGAACGACTCCGGCGGCCGGTCCTCGCGCGCGAACAGCGGGGCGTAAGCCACAGCCGCCATCACGGCCGGCGCGGCCCGAGCCGCGCGTGCTCCTCGCTGCAGTACGCGCCGCCGGGGGCGCTGCGCGCCTCGGCGCGCGGCAGGTGCACGCCGCAGTGCGCGCAGGCCACGAGCTCGCCCGGCGCGCCCGGTGCCGGCGGCCTGCCCGCCTGGCGCTCGCGCAGCGCGCGCCGCACCAGCCAGACCAGGATCAGCACCGCGAGGGCGAGCAGGATCAGGCGTCCCATGGCCCTATTCTAGGAAGGAAAGTGGAAATGGTCGGGGTGACTGGATTCGAACCAGCGACACCTGCGTCCCGAACGCAGTACTCTACCAGGCTGAGCTACACCCCGAATCGCCGGACCGTGACACTGACCGCAACGGCAGCAACTGCCGGACCCTAGCTGCGGCGCGACACCGCGAAGTCGGCCAATTCTAGCAAAGATTCCTTGTGCTCCGAGGGCGGCAGCGCGGCGATCGCGCGCGCCGCCTGCGCGGCCTCGCGCTGCGCGGCGGCGCGCGCATAGTCGAGCGCCCGGGTCGCCTGGATCGCCGCCAGCACCGGCGCGAAGTCCTCGCGGCCGCCCTCGACGATGGCGCGCCGCACGAGGGCGCTCTGCGCCGGGCTCCCCGCCTGCATGACGCGGATCAGCGGCAGCGTCGGCTTGCCTTCGGCGAGGTCGTCGCCGAGGCTCTTGCCGGTCTCCTGCGCCGCGCCCGAGTAGTCGAGCACGTCGTCGACGACCTGGAACGCGGTGCCCAGGTGCATGCCGTACGCCGCCAGACCCTGCTCCAGCGCGGGCGCCGCCCCGCCCAGGACGCCGCCCAGGCGCGCCGCCGCCTCGAACAGCTTCGCGGTCTTGCGGCGCACGACGTCGAGATAGCGCGCCTCGTCCACGTCCGGATCGTGGCAGTTCATCAATTGCAGCACTTCGCCTTCCGCGATCGTGTTGGTGGCGTCGGCGAGCACGCGCATCACGCGCAGGTTGTCCAGGCCGACCATCATCTGGAAGGCGCGCGAATACAGGAAATCCCCGACCAGCACCGAGGCCGCGTTGCCGAACGCGGCATTGGCGGTGCGCCGCCCGCGCCGCAGCTGCGACTCGTCGACCACGTCGTCATGCAGGAGCGTCGCCGTGTGGATGAACTCGACCACGGCGGCGAGCTCGTGGCACGCGGCGCCGCGACAGTCCAGCGCGCCCGCAGCCAGCAGCAGCAGCGCGGGGCGCAGGCGCTTGCCGCCCCCGGCGACGATGTGCTCGGCGACCTGGCGCACCAGGGCGACGTCGGAGTCCAGGCGCGCGCGGATCAGCGCGTCCACCTGGCGCATGTCGTCGGCGACGGGAGCGAGCAGGGCGCGGGTGGTGGCGTGCGGCATCGGGGTGTGGCGGATAGCATACAAGGCTTTGACGCCCGCAGTCCGAATCTCCTATAATTCCAAGTCTTTATCGAACTTTGGCGGCGGAACCCCATGTACGCAATCATCAAGACCGGCGGCAAGCAGTATCGCGTGAGCTCCGGCGAGCAGGTGCGCGTCGAGACGCTCGCGGCGGACGTCGGTGCGGCCGTGTCGTTCGACCAGGTGCTGCTGGTCGGCGCGGGCGACGCGGTGCGCGTCGGCGCGCCGCTGGTCGCGGGCGCCAAGGTCAAGGCCACGGTGCTCGGCCACGGCCGCGGCGACAAGGTCAAGATCTTCAAGCTGCGCCGGCGCAAGCACTTCCAGAAGTCGCAGGGCCACCGCCAGAACTACACCGAGGTGCGCATCGACGACATCGTCGCCGGCGCCTGAGCGAAGGGACACGGACATGGCACACAAGAAAGCAGGCGGCAGCTCCCGCAACGGGCGCGACTCCCAATCCAAGCGCCTCGGCGTCAAGGCCTACGGCGGCGAGCAGGTCAACGCCGGCCAGATCCTCGTGCGCCAGCGCGGCACCCAGGTGCATCCGGGCCCGAACGTCGGCATGGGGCGCGATCACACCCTGTTCGCACGCATCGCGGGCAAGGTGCAGTACGAGGTGAAGGGCGAGCGCAGCAAGAAGACCGTATGCGTGGTTCCGGCCTGACGGCCGCGCCCCCCACCCAACCAAGCCCTATCGCAGCCGGTAGGGCTTTTTAGTTTCTGGGCCATGAAGTTCATCGACGAAGCGAAGATCGAGGTGCACGCCGGCAAGGGCGGCGACGGCAGCGCCGCGTTCCGGCGCGAGCGCTACGTGCCGCGCGGCGGCCCGAGCGGCGGCGACGGCGGGCGCGGCGGCAGCGTGTGGGCGGTGGCCGACCGCAACCTCAACACGCTCATCGACTACCGCTACGCGCGCCTGCACCGCGCCGGCGACGGCGCGGCGGGCGGCGGCTCCGACAAGAACGGCCGCGCCGGGCGCGACATCGAGCTGCGCGTGCCGCTCGGCACGGTGCTGCGCGACGCCGAAAGCGGCGAGCCGCTCGCCGACCTTGCGCGCGACGGCGACCGCGCGCTGCTCGCGCGCGGCGGCCGCGGCGGCCTGGGCAACCTGCACTTCAAGTCGAGCACCAACCGCGCCCCGCGCCAGCATACGCGCGGCGAGCCGGGCGAGAGCCGCAGCCTCGCGCTCGAGCTGCGCGTGCTCGCCGACGTCGGCCTGCTTGGCCTGCCCAACGCGGGCAAGTCGACCTTCATCCGCGCGGTGTCCAGCGCCCGTCCCAAGGTGGCGGACTACCCGTTCACCACCCTCAATCCGTCGCTGGGCGTGGTGCGCATCGCGCACGACGCGAGCTTCGTGGTCGCCGACATTCCCGGTCTGATCGAAGGCGCCGCCGAGGGCGCCGGCCTCGGCCACCAGTTCCTGCGCCATCTCGCGCGCACACGGCTGCTCCTGCACCTCGTGGACATCGCGCCGGCCGATGCGGCAGATTCGCCCGTCGAGGGCGTGCGCGCCATCGTGCGCGAGCTGCGCAAATACGACCCGGGCCTGCACCGCAAGCCGCGCTGGCTGGTGTTCAACAAGGCCGACCTCGCGCCGGACGCGGACGAGCGCATTGCGCGCTGCCTGCGCGCGCTGCGCTGGAAGGGCCCCTGGTTCAAGGTCAGCGCCCTGAGCGGCGCCGGCTGTCGCGAAGTCTGCAACGCCGCGCATCGCTTCCTCGCGGCGGCGCCCAAAGTCACGCGCGCGCGCCGCGCCGCCTAGCGCCATGACCAGCCCGATCGCCGCCGCGCGCACCCTGGTGGTCAAGGTCGGCAGCTCGCTCGTCACCAACGACGGCCGCGGGCTGGACGTGGCCGCGATCGCGCGCTGGGCGGCGCAGATCGCCGCGCTGCGCCAGCTCGGCCGGCGCTGCGTCCTCGTATCCTCGGGCGCGATCGCCGAGGGCCTGCAGCGCCTGGGCTGGACGCGGCGCCCGCACGCGCTGCACGAGCTGCAGGCCGCGGCGGCGGTGGGCCAGATGGGCCTCGCGCAATGCTACGAGTCGTGCTTCCGCGAGCACGGCATCGCCACCGCCCAGGTACTGCTGACGCACGCGGACATGGCCGACCGCCAGCGCTATCTGAACGCGCGCTTCACGCTCGCGACGCTGCTCGAGCTGGGCGTGATGCCCGTGATCAACGAGAACGACACCGTGGTCACCGACGAAATCAAGGTCGGCGACAACGATACGCTCGGCGCGCTGGTCGCCAACCTGGTGGAAGCCGACGCGCTGGTGATCCTCACCGACCAGGCGGGCCTGTTCGAGGCGGACCCGCGGCGCACCCCCGGCGCGCGCCTGGTGAGCGAGGCGCAGGCCGGAGAGGCGCGCCTTGTCGCGATGGCGGGCGGCACCGGCTCGGCGCTCGCGCGCGGCGGCATGCTCACCAAGGTGCTCGCCGCGCAGCGCGCGGCGCGCAGCGGCGCGCACACCGTCATTGCCTCGGGGCACGAGCCCGACGTGCTGCTGCGCCTGGCGCGCGGCGAGCGCGTCGGCACCCTGCTTACGGCGCAGACCACGCCGCTCGCCGCGCGCAAGCAGTGGCTCGCCGACCACCTCACGCTCGGCGGCCGGCTCGCGCTCGACGCCGGCGCCGTGCGCGCGCTCTCGCGCGACGGCAAGAGCCTGCTGCCGGTCGGCGTGACCGCGGTGCATGGGGACTTCGAGCGCGGCACGGTGGTCGGCTGCCTCGACCCGGAGGGCCGTGAGGTAGCGCGCGGACTGGTGAACTACTCGGCCGCGGAGACGCGGCGCATCATGCGGCGGCCTTCCAGCGAGATCGAGTCGATCCTCGGCTACATGGACGGGCCGGAGCTGATCCACCGCAACAACATGGTGCTGCTGCTGGCGGGCTAGTTGCCGGCCGGCGCGCGGCTCGGGTGCACGCCGCGCTTGAGCGCGGCGACCCCTTCCGCGGCGCTGTGGATCGGATTGCCGAGCGGGCAGAAGTACTCGTCACGCAAAGCGTTGTGCCAGCGCTGGACGAAGCGCGTCGCGATGTCGCGCCACGGGCCTGCGCTGCGCACCCAGCCGCCGGCGCCGGTCCCGGTCGCGTAGAGGCGCACCTGCGAGGTGCTGCAGCGGATGCCTTCGAAGCTGACGCTCTCCGCGCCTTGCGCGCTGCGCGCCACGAGCACGTAGCGCACCACCCCGTCCTCGCCCACCGAAAGCGACGCGCCGTCGATGAAGAATTCGAAGTTCGTCGCCGCGCTGACGAAGAACGGCAGCAGGTTCTCCGGGCGCGGGTAGGCCGGCAGCACGACCTCGGCCTCACGCCAGTTGCGCTCCGCCTGCCGCCGTTCCCAGTCGTAGGCCGGCTGCGCCGGCGCGGCGGCGGCGTGCGCCGCCAG
>JBFFZT010000153.1:0-5379 GCA_041568535.1 Burkholderiales bacterium
AGGACCTGATCGCGCCGCAGGACATGGTGGTCACGTTCTCGCACGGCGGCTACGTCAAGTCGCAGCCGCTCGCCGACTACCGGGCGCAAAGGCGCGGCGGGCGGGGACGCACCGCGACCGCGATGAAGGAGGACGACTTCATCGAGCGGCTGTTCGTCGCGCACTCGCACGACCATCTGCTGTGCTTTTCCAACCGCGGGCGCCTGTACTGGCTCAAGGTGTACGAGGTTCCGGTCGGCAGCCGCGCCAGCCGCGGCAAGCCGATCGTCAACGTGTTCCCGCTCGAAGAGGGCGAGAAGATCACCGCGGTGGTGCCGGTGAAGGAGTTCGACGAGCAGCACTTCGTGCTCATGGCCACCGCGCGCGGCACGGTGAAGAAGACGCCGCTCGCCGAATTCTCGCGCCCGCGCCCGAGCGGCATCATCGCCGTGAGCCTGGAGGAGGGCGACTACCTGGTGGGCGGCGTGCTCACCGACGGCAGCGCCGACGTCATGCTGTTCTCCTCGGAGGGCAAGGCGGTGCGCTTCGCCGAGAGCGCGGTGCGCCCGATGGGGCGCCAGGCGGCCGGGGTGCGCGGCATGCGCCTGCCCGACGACGGCAGCCAGCGCGTGGTGTGCATGCTGGTGGCGAAGGACGAAAGCCTGACCGTGCTCACGGCGACCGAGCACGGCTACGGCAAGCGCACGCCGATCTCCGAATACACCAAGCACGGCCGCGGCGGCCAGGGGCTGATCGCCATCCAGGCCTCGGAAAGGAACGGCCGCCTGGTGGGCGCGGTGCTGGTCGAGGACACCGACGAGGTGATGCTGATCTCGACCGGCGGCGTGCTGATCCGCACCAAGGTGGCGCAGATCCGCGAGCAGGGCCGCTCGACGCAGGGCGTGACGCTGATCGCGCTCGGCGAGGGCGAGAAGCTCGCCGGCCTCGAGCGCATCGAGGAGAAGGACGAGGACCTGGCCGGCAATGGCAACGGCGGCGACGGCGAGCCGCCGCTGCCCGCAGGGGACGCGCCGGCACCCACGGTGCATTGAGAACCACGACGCGTTGCAGTGCAGGTACTTCCTGCACAGCAACGCCTAACTTTCAGAAAGAGCATTTGATGTCGCGTCTCTTCAACTTCAGCGCCGGGCCGGCGATGCTGCCGGCCGAAGTGCTCGCACGCGCCGGCGACGAGATGCTCGACTGGCGCGGCAGCGGCATGGGCGTGATGGAGATGAGCCACCGCGGCAAGGAGTTCATGGCGATCGCCGCGGAGGCCGAGGCCGACCTGCGCGAGCTGCTCGCGATCCCCGCGCACTACAAGGTGCTCTTTCTGCAGGGCGGCGCGACGCTGCAGTTCGCCCAGGTGCCGATGAACCTGCTGCGCGGCAGGACGGGTGCGGACTACGTCGTCACCGGCGAGTGGTCGAAGAAGGCGGTGAAGGAAGCCAAGGCCTATTGCAACGTGCACATCGCGGCGAGCTCGGAGGACCGCATGTTCGCCTACGCGCCGCGCACGTGGAACGTGCGCAAGGACGCGGCGTACGTGCACTACTGCTCCAACGAGACCATCGGCGGCGTCGAGTTCCACTGGGTGCCGGACACCGGCGCGGTGCCGCTGGTCGCCGACGCGTCCTCGCATTTCCTGTCGCGCCCGCTGGCGGTCGAGAAATTCGGGCTGATCTACGCCGGCGCGCAGAAGAACGCGGGCCCGGCCGGGCTCACGCTGGTGATCGTGCGCGAGGACCTGATCGGGCAGGCGGCCAAGGGCACGCCCACGGTGATGGACTACAAGCTGCAGGCCGATGCCGATTCGATGCTGAACACGCCCTCGACCTACGCCATATACATAGCCGGGCTGGTGTTCAAGTGGCTCAAGCAGCTGGGCGGCCTCGCGGAGATGGAGCGGCGCAACGTCGCCAAGGCGCGCCTGCTCTACGAGGCGATCGACGCCGGGCGCTTCTACGACAACCCGGTCGACAAGGCCGACCGCTCGCGCATGAACGTGACCTTCCGGCTGCCCGACGAGCGGCTCGACGCGCCTTTCCTCAAGGGCGCGGAGGCGCGCGGCCTGTCGCAGCTCAAGGGACATCGCGCCGTGGGCGGCATGCGCGCCTCCATCTACAACGCCATGCCGCTCGAGGGCGTCGAGCAGCTGGCCGGCTACATGCGCGAGTTCGCGGCGCGCCATGGCTGAGAAGCTCCAGATCCTGGTCCTCAACCAGGTGGCGCAGGCGGGCCTCGCGCGCCTGCCCGCCGAGCGCTACGCGGTGGTTGCCGAGTCGCGCGCGCCGGACGCCGTGGTGGTGCGCTCGCGCGACCTGCACGGCATGGACCTGGGAGAGCGCCTGAAGGCGGTGGCGCGCGCCGGCGCCGGCACCAACAACGTCCCGGTGCCGGCGCTGTCCAAGCGCGGCGTTCCGGTGTTCAATGCGCCCGGCGCCAACGCCAACGCGGTGAAGGAGCTGGTGGTGGCGGGGCTGCTCATCGGCGCGCGCAATCTCGCGCCCGCGCTCGACTTCGTGCGCGGCCTGGACAAGTCGGCGCCGGACCTCGAGCGGCGCATCGAGGACGGCAAGAAGGCCTACGCCGGCGGCGAGCTGCCGGGCCAGACGCTTGGCGTCATCGGTCTGGGGAAGATCGGCAGCCTGGTGGCCGATGCCGCCATCCGCCTCGGCATGCAGGTGGTCGGCCACGATCCCGACATCACGGTCGAGGGCGCCTGGGGACTGCCGTCGCAGGTGCGCCGCGCGAACTCGGTGGACGATCTGCTCAAGGCGAGCCGCTTCGTCACGCTGCACGTGCCGCTCGTCGAGCGCACGCGCCACCTGGTCAACGCGAAGAACATCGGCCTGATGCGCGAGGGCGCCATCCTGCTCAACTTCTCGCGCGAGGGCGTGGTGGACGACGCGGCGGTGCTGGCCGCGCTCGGCACCGGCAAGCTGCGCTGCTACGTGACCGACTTTCCCACCGCGGCGCTGATCGGCGCGCCCGGCGTCGTGGCGCTGCCGCACCTGGGCGCCTCGACGGGCGAGGCCGAGGAGAACTCGGCGGTGATGGTGATCGATACGCTGCGCGACTATCTCGAGCACGGCAACCTGCGCAACTCGGTGAACTTCCCCGAGGCGGTGATGGCGCGCGAGTCGCCCTACCGCCTGGCGATCGCCAACGCCAACGTGCCCGACATGCTGGCGCGCATCTCCCACGCCATGGGCGAGCGCCGCATCAACATCCACAACATGCTGAACAAGTCCCGGGGCGACCTCGCCTACACGCTGGTCGACGTCGACAGCCCGGTGCCGGAGGCCGCGCTCGCCGCACTGCGCGCCATCGACGGCGTGCTCGCGGTCAGATATCTTCCGCTCGAGCCATGAGCGGCGACATCGACAGGCTGCGCACCGAGATCGACGCGCTCGACGCCGAGCTGCTCGAGCTGCTGCAGCGCCGCGCGCGCCTGGCGCAGAGGATCGGCGCGGCCAAGGCCGGCGCGCCGGCCTACCGCCCGGAGCGCGAAGCCGAGGTCCTGCGCCGCGTCGCGGCGCGCGGCGGCGATCCGCTGCCCGCCGAGGCGCTGACGCGCATCTACCGCGAAGTGATCTCGGCCTGCCGCGGCCTCGAGCAGGCGATCCGCGTCGCCTACCTCGGGCCGCCGGGCACCTTCAGCGAGCAGGCGGTGCGCCGGCACTTCGGCGGCGGCGTCGAGGCGCTGCCCGCGGCCGTGATCGACGAGGCGTTCCGCCGCTGCGAGTCGGGCGACGCGCACTTCGCCGTGGTGCCAGTGGAGAACTCCACCGAGGGCGCGGTGGGCCGCTCGCTGGATCTCTTGCTCGTCACGCCGCTCAAGATCTGCGGCGAAGTGGAGCTGCGCGTGCAGCAGAACCTGATGGCCAAGGCGGGTCCGCTCGCCGCCGTGCAGCGCGTCTACTCGCACGCGCAGTCGCTCGCGCAGTGCAGCGCCTGGCTCAACCAGCACCTGCCGCGCGCCGAGCGCGTGCCGGTCGCCTCCAACGCCGAGGCCGCGGAGCGCGCCAGCCGCGAGCCGGGCGCGGGCGCGATCGCCGGCGAGGCTGCCGCCGAGCGCTACGGGCTGCAGCTGCTCGCGCGCGCCATCGAGGACGATCCCAACAACACCACGCGCTTCCTGGTGCTGGGCGCGCTCGAGCCGGCAGCCACCGGCCGCGACCGCACCTCGCTCGTCATGTCGGCCGAGAACAAGCCCGGCGCGGTGCACGCGCTGCTCACGCCGCTCGCGGAGAACGGGGTCAGCATGACGCGCATCGAGTCGCGGCCGGCGCGCGCCATGCGCAGCGCGCTGTGGGAGTACGTGTTCTTCATCGACCTCGAGGGGCACGCGAGCGATGCGCGCGTCGCCGCCGCGCTCGAGGCGCTGCGCCGCAAGGCGCCGTTTCTCAAGGTGCTCGGCTCCTATCCGGCGGCCGGCGCGTAGGAGGCCCGACCGACATGAACATGGATCCCTGCGAAATCTCGCCGTCGTACGTGCGCTCGATCGCGCCGTACCAGCCCGGCAAGCCGATCTCGGAGCTGGCGCGCGAGCTCGGCCTGAAGGAGGAGACGATCGTCAAGCTCGCCTCCAACGAGAACCCGCGCGGCATCGGCCCGCGCACGCGCGCCGCGATCGAGCGCGCGCTCGGCGACATCGCGCGCTATCCGGACGGCAACGGCCACGCGCTGAAGACGGCGCTCGCGGCCCGCTACGGCGTCGACATGGCGCAGCTCGTGCTCGGCAACGGCTCGAACGACGTGCTCGAGCTGGTGGCGCTCGCCTTTCTCGGGCCGGGCCGCGCCGCGGTGTACTCGCAGCACGCGTTCGCCGTGTACCCGCTCGCCACGCAGGCGCGCGGCGCGCGCGGCATCGTCGTCCCGGCGGCCGACTACGGCCACGATCTCGCGGCGATGGCGCGCGCGGTGGACGAGGAGACCTGCGTGCTGTGGGTCGCCAACCCGAACAACCCGACCGGCACGCTCGCCGCGCCCGAGGCGCTGGAGGCGTTCGTGCGCCGCGTGCCCGAGCGCGTCATCGTGGTGATCGACGAGGCCTACAACGAGTACATCCCCGCGGACCTGCGCACCGACACGGTGAAGTGGATCAAGCGCCACCCGAACCTGGTGGTCACGCGCACGTTCTCCAAGGCCTACGGGCTCGCGGGACTGTGCGTGGGCTATGCCATCGCGCATCCGTCGGTGGCCGACGTGATGAACCGCGTGCGCCAGCCGTTCAACGTCAACAGCATCGCGCTGATGGCGGCGGCGGCGGCGCTCGAGGACATGGAGTTCGTCGCGAAGAGCTTCGCCGGCAACCTGCAGGGCATGCGCCAGCTGCGCGAGGGCGCGGAGCAACTGGGACTCGCGTACATTCCGTCGTACGCGAACTTCCTCTCC